>JAHQWS010000057.1 GCA_029856295.1 Promethearchaeia archaeon | reverse complement strand
CATTTGTTCGTATTTTATCAAACTTTTCAATTAATTCAGAAAATCTTGAATCCCTATATTCATTTTCGTTAAATTTCCTTAAAATATTTCTGAATTCATCGATTTTCCTACTAATTGATTCATTAAAGTTAAAGATTTTTTCATCTAATTGGTCTAAGGTTCTATTTAAATTTCGAAGTTCTTCTTTCTCAGCGATTTTTTCTTTATGATATGAATCAATTTCATTTAGTCTCTTACTTAAGACTGAATAAATTTTATACCACTTAGAAATTTCAGATTTTAAAACATTTTGAATATTGATATAATACAAATCTAAGTTAAAGGAATTTTCAATATTTTCATTAAGAAAGTCCGCGTCCATCAAGACATTTCTTAAAATAAATTTCAACCGTTCTTTAGCATAATCAAATTCATCTATTATAATATATGATTCAATTTCTTCCTTTATTCGTTTAGATGTGTTTTTGAGTTTTAAAGTCATGTTGTAAATATCATTTTTAATATCTTTAAGCGTCTCTTTTTCATTTAATATTTGACCTAAGTTAATTTCAGTATCGGAAACTATTACTTTTTCTATAAAGAAATCAAGATATAGGTAAAATTTACTGATCCTCTTCTTAACAATTTTACCCTTAAAAAAATTTCTATTCATCAATTCTTTAACTAAAGGAAAAATATCTTCCTTTAATTTAAGAGATCTCTTATATCTTTTATGAATTTCACTAAGCGATATGATATTTTTTTGCCTTAATTGATCATAAATTTCAGTAACTATGGATTTTTCACTATTACTTAAATTCCGGATAAAGTTGTTAAATTCAATTTTATTTTCTAAGATTCTAAGGCTAAAAGTATAATTTAAATTAATATATGATATTACTTCATCAATTCCATGAATTAAACCAAATTTGGATGTTATTAAATATAAATCAACGTAATGTTCTTCTTGTTCTAATTGCTTAAATATTACTCTTTCTATTTCATCTATGAATTTTTTCCAAATAATTGAGAGAAGTATAACCGACTTTGATAGTTCCATCAAATTAATGAGAGAAGGATTTGTTCCCATACTTAAAATTTCCTTAATGGTTGAACTTATAAAGGAATAAATTCCTACGGGATTATAATCCATTAACCAATAATAGTTATCAAGAGCATAAACTAGCCAGAAAGTTGTATTAATTCTCCCATTAATTTTTTTAAAGCTAAATCCCCCATTTTCTTTTTGAAATTCAAGAAGATAGTGGATTACTTTTTCATTTACATCACTTTCTAAATCTAAAAATTTGAGACATAATAATTTGTATACTACTGACGGATCTTTCTTAATACTACCGATATAAGTGATAAACTTATCTCTACTAGTACGAATATCAATGCCTAATAATATAAAAGATTCTAATATAAAATAAAGAGTTCTTGATGGAGATGTTTTTTTGTCGATCTCACAATTCTCATTTAAACAATGTACAAAAGAATTTCCTTTTTTAAGAGACATAATAAAATTCATAATCTCTCGGATATTCTGGTTTGTTCCCTCCGACCAAAGATACTCATTGAGTAAGCCTAATAATTTTAAACTTGCTAAAGCAAAATAAGTAGACCAAATGTCTGGTTGTTTTGTAGAATTTGGAGAAAATCTAAATCCTAGCTTATAATCAACATTAACAGCACATTTCTTAATAAAATCATATATTTCGCTCTTTTTTTCTTCTTTATCTTCCCCCAAATACTTTCTTAATAAAAGAAACCAATATACATTTTCGAGGTTCAAATCGGGATTATTAAGAAGAGATTCATTAAAATATTGATAAAATTTAATTGCTTCATTATATGAGCTCAAAAAGAAGTTTCCTATATCCCTCCTTTTAATAAGAACAAAAGTTTTGAACTGCTCTTTCTTAAAAACAGTTAGATAGGGATACTCTGATTTATCCTCAATTATACTTGTTTTTAAAATAGGTTGTTCGTGAGAGTCCTCGGTATTGTTAGACCTCATAAAATTCTTCAATTAAGGTTTTTGTTATTAATGAAAATTCAATCATTTAATTTTATGTTTTGAAAAAATATTAAAATTTTACATTATTTTAATACAAATAAATATATTCAAAATTTTATAATATACTCGTATTAATCTGTGAAATGCGATGGTTACTAGGAGATTAAGAGATCTCGAATACGCCATTCGAGATGTAGCTGCAGTCGCGAATGAAGTTAAAAAAACGGGTCAAAAAGTATATCACTTAAATATCGGAGATCCCGTAATATATGACTTTAAAACACCCGAATATATTTCACAAGCATCAGCTAATGCTACTTTTGCTGGGCAAAATTTTTATGTCGATAGTTTAGGTGTTAGAGAATTAAGAGAAGAGATATGTACATATGAAAGAAGTAAAAATAACGTAGATCTTAAGCTGGATGATGTATTAATTACTTCTGGCGTCACTGAAGGCATTTTTTTTGTTTTAGCGGGTTTAATGGAGAATAATAATGAGCTTCTTATCCCTGGCCCGTCGTATCCAGTGTATATTAACTATTCAAAATTTTTTGATGGGGTTCCCGTAGAATATGAACTTGACGAGAGTAATAACTGGGAACCTAATATTGATGATTTGAGAAAGAAAATAACTAATAAAACTAAAGCAATTTTAATTTGTTCCCCTAATAATCCAACTGGAATTGTATATAGTAAAACTAAAATTAAACAGATCATAGATTTAGCGGGCGAACATGATTTACCTATTTTATCTGATGAAATCTACGACCAAATAACGTTTGAAAAAGAGTATGTATGTCCTAGTTCTCTTAGTAATGATGTGCCTATCATTGGAATGAATGGATTCTCAAAAGCTCATCTTGCGACTGGTTGGAGAATGGGATATCTCTATTACCATGATAAGTTAAATAAGTTAGCAGAATTAAAAGATGGTATTGAAAAACTAGCTCGAGCAAGATTATGTGCAAATTCGGTAGCTCAATATGCCGCAATTGAAGCTATTAAAAATCCTGGCCCTCATACAGACGAAATGGTCAAAAAATTAAGGGTGAGACGCGACTATTCCTATAAGCGAATAAAACAAATTGAAGGGATTACCTGTAATATCGCAGATGGGACATTTTATTTATTTCCTAGGATTGATTTTAAAGAATTTACTCAATGGAAAAACGACAAAGAATTTGTCATTTCCCTTCTTAAAAAGACGGGAATTTGTACCGTTTATGGATCTGGTTTTGGTAATTATGGAAAAGATCATTTTAGAATAACCTTTCTACCAGATTTGGATACATTAGAAATTGTATATAATTCTCTTGAAGACTTTTTAAAATAACTTATGAAATAGGTTGTATTAAAAAGAAAATAAATAAGAGAAATAAAATCTAATTTTTTGAATTTTTATCTTTCACGATACGATTGAGTCCTTTTATAAGCGCAAGAACAGAGCTCATTACTATATCTTCATGAGCAGCAGATGCCTTTACGACATGATTAGTTTCTAAATCCATTAACTCAATGGATACATGTCCTAAAGCTTCAGTCCCTCCAGTCACGGCGTCAATATTATATTCCAAAAGCTTAATCTTACTCATGGGTTCAAAACATTTAACTATTGCTCTACATGATGCGTCAACAGGCCCCACACCGATAGAAGATGCAGTTCTTTCTATATAATCTCCATTTTTACGAATCCTTAATCGAACAGTACTGGTAGGGGTGATGGAACCTGTTAAAACGGTCAGTTCTTCGATTTTAACATATTGTTCCTCTTCAGGGAGTTCGCCCATTACATCCTTTACAATAGCTAGAAAATCTTCTTCCATTACTTCATGCCCTTTATCTCCAAACCTTTTGATATGATTGAAAATTTTTTTAAATTGTTCATCTGTAGGATGAATTCCTAAATCCTCTAATTTTGCTTTAAGAGCATGACCTCCCGTATGTTTTCCTAATTTAATCGATTTTCTAACAATTTGTTCGACATCATCAGAGCGATGAATTCCTATTAATTCTGGAGTAATAGGTTCATAAACACGTGCGTGTTTTATCATTCCATGTGCGTGAATACCAGATTCATGGGCAAATGCATTTTGGCCGATTAAGGGTTGTAATCTTCCTATTTTAATCTTGCCGCCGCAGTAGCTTTCGATTAATTTTGCTGTAGGAAAAATCTTTCTGGTATTTATATTCATTGGTATCCGATATAAAGCATAAAGAGACATGGCTGTTTCCTCGAAAGCCGCATTTCCCGCTCGTTCACCTAATCCTATTATTGTAGTTTGCGCCTCTGACGCCCCATTCTCAAAAGCAGCTATAGTATTTGCAACCGCTAGTCCAAAATCGTTATGGCAGTGAGCAGCAATTCTTATATTTTTCGGTAGTGCTTCATAGTTTTTTCGTATGATGTAGCCAAAGGCGTTAGGGGTTATAGTACCGACTGTATCCGGTATATTTATCCGAGTAGCCCCATTTTCAGCGGCAGTCTTATTTGCTTTAATTAAAAAATCCAAATCCGACCGTGTGGCATCTTCGGCCGAAAATAGAACAGTTGAATAATGTTCTTTAGCATATGCAGTTAATTCTGCTATATCATTTATTACCTCTTCTCGCGTCATTTGAAGTTTTTCTTTCATGTGAAGTTCTGAAGTGGCGATAAACACATGTATGCTATCCATATCAGCTTCAATAACCTTGTCAATGTCAATCTTTTTTATACGTGCTAATCCCATAATTTCTGAATCTAAACCCAATTTGGAGATATCTTTGCATGCTTTATAATCTCCTTCAGAAATAACAGGAAATCCTGCTTCAATAATATCAATACCCAATTCGTTTAGAGCCTGGGCTATGGACAATTTTTCTTCATGATTGAAACTGATTCCCGGCGTTTGTTCTCCATCACGAAGGGTCGTATCAAAAAAATACGCCTTTTCAGGAAGGATTAATGACCCCCGTATTTCATCCATCATCTGTGAGACATATATATCTTTTTTTTCCGCCATTTTAAATTACCTAATTTGATTTGTTTATATTGCAACGCCTCTCTCGTTTATAAGAAATTAGAAACCTCAGATCTTATAAAACGAGACGAGGCTTATATTAACAACAATAAAAGTAGATCTAATAAACTTAACAACAAACCTAGGGAAATCATTCGCCTCAAACCAATTTTAATATTAAGATCATTACATTTTTGAAGCATTTTCATTTTTATGTTCCCAATGTAGTTGTTAATTATAAAAAAAATAACCTCATATGTTAAAAACTTTTTGTTTTCCAACCTCTCTTTCTATAACAGACAAAAGATATTTTCTCTGTGCCCATATCGATTTAAAATTCATATGGATAAAATAAAGGGAATGAAAATAAAATATTAAAAAAGAGTTTTTTTTAAATATAATTTTATTTTAACCATTTGCCCGGATTCATTATTCTATTAGGATCAAATTGGTTTTTTATTTTTTCTGTAATTGATTTGTGAATTTTGAATTCTGGAATATCCTTAACAACGTCCCAATGGTACGATTTCCATTCATTATGAGGGGGCCACGTATTTTCTTGTGAATGAGCAAGTTTTTGTATTTTACCAGCAAAGTCTAAACATGCTTCCAGTTCTTCTGGAGAATTCTGGTCGTAGAAGACATCAAATTCATGCAGACCAAAATGCCCCATATCTACTGGCACAATACAGCTACTATAAAGATCCTGAGGGTGGATAGGAAAATCTTTTAACGTGTTTTCCATTAATTCTTCACTCTTAAGTGCTTTCTCGATAGGTTCTTGGGGAAAAAACGCCGGCATAAATCCTCCTTTAAATCTCATTATTCGTGGAGAAATTTTTGCCCTAAAAAACTCAGCCCTGTTTCCCTCGGGTTGAAAATCAGGTGCTAATTGAGCCATGGGACTAGACATAGTTTCAGGATCTATAACCATCCCTCTGCTTTCTTTAGCAATTTGTCTAACTACTTTTTCACCATATTCAAGTTGTTTTTCAGATGTTATTCCCTGAATGCAGACTAAGACAAAATTTTTCAGAATAGGTTCAAGTTGCTTTCTTCTTTCCCATAACATTTTTGATGTTTCAAGAGATTTAGGCATCCCTAAAATTGACCAAGCTATAGGCATATTTGTTACAGCAATAGCGATATCAGCTCGACTTAATTCTTGTAACGCTTTTAGCATTCTTTCCCCAGAACTAAATGAAATCGCTAGCATTTTCGTATTCTCTGCTAATTCATCAGGTTTTAATCGTGAACCTCCAACCCAAGGGTACAACTTAACAGTCATTTCAGTACAAATTCCTAATTCACCAACAGCTCCAATCAAAATTCCCTTAAGATCTGGTCCTGGACCATTCCACCAGAAATTACCTAAATTTCCTACTGCAGATGATCCAGTTTTTATAATTTCACCTTTCGGAGTTACCCAAGTCATACAAATAATTGACCTTCTTTCATAACCGTATTTAGCCATGCACCAAGACATTCCACAATATAGCATATTTGAAATTACTCCGACGGTAGATGGAGCGGCAGGTGAAGGAAGCCATAATCCTTTTTTCATTGTTTCCACTTGTAATTCAGCATAACTTACATAGGGCTGGATTGTTGCGGACATATTAAGATTATCAATTTCAATTATTTGATTTAAACGACGCAGATGCATTAAAATTGATCCTGTATTCGAAGGTACACAGCAACCTGCTACATTTACGCCAGTATTTTGAATTACGATTGGAACTTTATACTCATTCGACAGTTTCAAAATCTCTTGAATTTGTTTTGTGTTTTCAGGCAATACAACGTATTCCGGTGGTATAGGTTTTAAATTAGCAAAGGGAGACTGATCACGTGAATGAACAATACGGATCGATGGATCATCGGAGATATACTCATTTCCAACGATTCGCTCCAGTTTAGAATATAGTTCTGGATGTTTATCTGATAAACTCAAGTCAATCATTATTTAATTGCCTCCTCTATTATTTTAATTAGGGGAATAATCTCAAATGATATATTGCTTGTTTTAGATGTTTCGAGGAAATTAGTAATACAAAAAGGACATGATGTTGTTAAAATTTCTGCTCCGGTAGATTCTGCTTCATTTAATCTCTGTGTTGCGGTCCAATACGCAAAATCTTTATATGCTGAAGAAACGCCGGCTCCTGCCCCGCAACACCATGCATTTTCCTTAATTCTCTCCATTTCGACTAATTTTATTCCTGGTATTTGATTTAAAACTTCTCGAGGTGCTTCATAAACTTTAGAATGCCGGCCTAAATGACATGGATCATGATATGTGATACTTTTAGGGAAAGATTTGAGTTTAATTTCTTTATTTTTGAGATAATCCGCTAAAAACTCGGTGAAATGATAGACCTTATAATTGATATCTCCACCATTTTGAGGGTACGTCTTTTTAAAAGTTTTATAACATCCCGCACACGAAAATACTAAAGTTTCAATTCCCTTATCTTTTATCGCTTCTAAATTATGGTTCATTAATTCAATTCCGTCATCAATTTGCCCCGTCATAAATAATGGGCTGCCACAACACCATTCATTAGAATGTAGGATATTAAATTCTACCCCTAATGAGCTCAAAACGTTCACAGTTGCTTTTGCGATTTCTTCCCTCCTGTAGGATGAGGTACATCCGACGAAATATGCAATTTTAGCATCCTCATTAAGTTTTATATCCCTAGGAAGCCAATTTAATCGGTTTTCATGAGGTTCGTTATAAGGATTATGAAACTCTTTTAAACTCTCGGCAAATTTAGCATGAGCAGATAAGGGCCCTTTTGCTTCAACATATCTTTTTCGTAGTTCTTGCATTACATCAAGGGGATTGATGATATTTACCTCCTCACATTGTGCCTGACAGCCGCCGCATAAGGGGCACGCAAATAATATATGTTCTAAACGATCCGAATACTCTATTTCATTGTCTAATAATGCCCGGGCTATTTCCATTTTTCCGGGAGCAAAATACGCTTCAAAAAGAAATCTTGTTCCGCTCGGACAAATATCCTTAAATTCCTTGCTCTGCATTTCCCAAGGCGACATATTACGACACATGGCGCATTTACTGCAATTACGAATGATTTTATAATACTCATCTAAGTCAATGGTCATTTTAGATTACCTCCTTTTCTATTTTTCCGGGATTCATAATATTATTTGGATCAAAAATATCTTTTACCTCTTTGATTAAACCCAAATAATTCCCAACTTTAGAATACACTATTTGTTTTAAAGGGCCATAAGGAATATCGATAATCGCTCCAGCTTTTACAGCTAATTCACCTAAATTTCTAAACAGTTTTTTAAATTCAGTAATTTGTTGTTCAGTATTTAACGCGGGGTAAAGATCAAATTCAACATACACTGTACGATTTCGCTCAACAGGGATAATAGAGACTCCCAAATCAATTATTTCTCCGTGAGCTTGACTTAACTCGTTTTGAATAATTGAATAAATCTCTGGAAATTTATTTAAAGTAACATATACTGGAAGATCGTATGATTTTTTCTTTCTATCTTGAGGTTTATTGAATTCCGTTAATATCTTCTGCTCTAATTGATTGATTAAAGTATTCATTTTTAAATATATAGAGTGTTGTTTAATAAGCCCATTTAATGCTTCTTTTTCATATTCAATCTTTTCCTCTGGAAATCTCTGAGTTCCCTCCAGACAGATCAAAAAGATCCAATTAGGAAAATCTATAGATTTGTCTTCAACATTTAAATAATTCAGAGCATTTATTTTGTTCAAAATAATACATTCGGTTCCAATTTCTTTTCTCTCAACATTATACACAAAATTTACAAACTCTTTATAAGTAGAAAACGGAACAGATACTATCTCTTGAACCAAAGGTTTAGGCTTAACCCGAATTGAAGCTTTTGTAATAATTCCCAATCCACCTCTCGCTCCATGAAAAACCCTAAAGAAATCTAAAGAAGAACCATACGGATAAACCGGAGGACTTTTTACTGATGCCCAAGATCCAGTTCGGAAGATCTCCCCATTTCCTAAAACAATCTCAAGATTTACAACTAAATCGGTATATTCAAACTTAGCCATGGAATATGTTGGATATCGGGCTAAATAAGAGG
>JAHQWS010000056.1 GCA_029856295.1 Promethearchaeia archaeon | reverse complement strand
GCTCAGACCCCCGTTCAGCAACTGTTTTTAAAAATTGAAAGTTTACGATTTTACCATCAACATACCCTCCAGGATAATCGCAATATTGTGTATCGAAGAAAATAATTCTATTTCTTCTTTTTCGTTTCTCATACTCCTCATCTGATACTACTAGAATAAAATCAATATCAGAATCGTCTCTTTCTTCACCTTTAGCTACAGAACCGGTAATGATTACTGCTAAATATCTATCATCTTCTTTAAGACTTTCTGTCAGTTTTTCGATTGCATTTTTATGATGTGGCTTCATTTTTTTACTTTCCTCAGAAGTACATTAAAAAACCTTATAATTATTGAAAAATTTTAATTGTTAATAAGGTTTAACTAAATTTAAGCCAAAACCTTAATCTTACAAATTGACTTTAAGGGGATATTGTTTGAAAGTATTAATAGATACAGATCCAGGACTCGGCAAAAATTTTGCAGATGTTGATGATGGGCTTGCGTTATTTTTAATATTAAATAATCCTGAATTTTTTGAAATTGAGGGGATTACAACTGTTTATGGAAATACTCAAGTGAAACAAGGTTATAAACTACTCAAAAAGTATTTAAATTTAGCAGGAAAAGCAAATACACCACATTTTTTAGGCGCAAGTTCTAAGGATGATTTCGGTCATATCAATGAAGCTTCACAATTTTTAATTGAGAAAGTTAAAGAAAAACCTAATGAATTGACACTTCTAACCCTTGGGCCGTTAACCAATATTGCAACTGCTCTAAAATATTACCCGGATTTTTTGAATGATCTAAAAAGTATTATAATTATGGGTGGAGTAATAGAACCAATAAATCCATTTAGCAAAAGTAAAAATTCTATAGGAGAGCAATTTTTTAGTGATACAGAATTTAATTTTAAAAATGATCCCCTTGCAACAAAAACCATCATTGAGGCACAAACTCTTACTCCTCGTATATTAATGGCATTAGATATATGTTGTAAAGTTATTTTTAAGGAGGATCACTTAAAACAAATTCAATCTATTGATGAGCCAATTCAAAAGTTTATTGCTGAAAAAGTAGAATTTTGGCTGAAATTGTGGAAATTTAGTGATAAAGGTGGGTTTTTTCCTTTTGATACGTTTGTACCAATTTATCTAATGAAACCTAATTTATTCAAGACTATAGATTATTTTTTTGTGGTTGGAGAAAGCGGTAAAATATCTATTACACCAAAGAAAAATGAGAATTCTGCTCCAATAACATTTTGCACAGATTTTATTGAGCTTAATGGTGATAAGGAATTTATGGATATTCTTATTTCAAATTTAATTAAAAGATTTTAATCTATTTTAATTACTGTTTTAATATGATCCCGATTCTTATCATATGAAGCAATGGCCTTATGGATTTCATCTAGACTAAATTCTTGAGAGATTAATTCTTTCACTTTTATATTTCCTGATTTTAATCCTTCAATGGCTTTTTCAAATGGTCCACACCTACTACTATAGAGAGTTAACTCCCTAACAACGATATCTGTAAGGTTTATGGGAGTTGCTAAACCATGTGTACTTTTTATGTGTAATTTTCCACGAGTTCTACAAGAAGCAACTACATCCTCCAGAGCGTCTGGATTACCTGTCGCATCAACCACAATATCCGCACCTAGCCCATTTGTAGAGTTTTGTATTACTTTTGGAACATTTTTATCTTTTAATCGATTAATTATTTCTTTAGCCCCAAATTTTTTCGCTAACGCTAATTTCTTTTCTGATCCATCAACCACAATTATTTTTAAGCCTTTTAATATAGCGACTTGGCATATTAACAAACCAAGCTTACCAAGACCAAAAATAGCAATGACCTTATCATCTCCATCCACATACATCATTTTGAAAACCTGGAAGGCCGCAGCAAGAGGTTCAATAAATGTAGCTTCCTCAAAAGATATAACTTCGGGAATCTCGTGTAATAAATACGATTCTACAGCAATAAATTCTGCAAATGCACCATCAATATCTATGCCCAGGGCTTTTCTTGATATACATTGTGTAAAAATTTCACGTTTACAATAAAAACACTCAAAATCAATATCACTATTAATTTCAGAGGTTACTCTTTTGCCAATCCAAGATGAATCTACATCCTTTCCCACTTCTACAACTTCACCTGCAAATTCATGTCCAAGAATTAGAGGTGTTGGGGCAGATAAATGTCCTTTCACTATGGCAAGATCAGTTCCGCAGATTCCTACTGCTTTTATTCGGACTAATGCTTGAGAATTTGTTAGTTGAGGTTTTGGGACTTCTTCAATAGTAATCCTTTTTCCATCAAACACGGCTGCTTTCATAATCGTGGACTTTTTCAATTTTTATTTCATTATTTAGCAAAATCTCTCTTTTCCATACTATAATAAATAATTATTTATAGACTAAAAAAAAATTAATATATAGCTTTATTTATAAAAAAAATTTTTATAATTTTTTAATTAGGAAAAGGTGTTAGAAATGAGCGAGAAGTCTAAACATTCGAAATCTGTATATATTTCATATGGTATTGGTGGCTTTGTTGATAACTTTTTTATCGCAGCATTTTCAGTTCGAATAATTGATTACTATGAAAACGAACTTTTATTAGCTATATTTTGGGTAAGTTTAGCCTTTCTTCTGTATGGAGTCTGGAATATGGTAAATGATCCCCTCATAGGATGGATTACTGATAAAAAATTTGGGTTTACTGAACGCTGGGGTCGAAGATATCCATTTTTCATCATTGGGGCAGTTTCTTTTGTGTGGATTTACCTGTTTATTTTCACTGTACCGTTCTCAGATCAAATAGGAATGTTTCTGTGGTTATTGGTAACCATATGTATTTTTGAGTTTTTATATTCCCTTTTTATAGTAGAGTACATAGCATTGTTCCCTGATAAATTCAGAACCGTAGAAGAAAGAACAAAGGCTGGGGCACAAAATGTAGTGTGGGGTGTCGCAGGAATTGTTTTAGGTGTCTTAATTCCCCCTTTAATAATCGTGTATGGAGATATCTCTTCTTATATTCTTGCTGCCTTAGTGGTGTCAATTATTGGATTTATTATGGCTTTACTGTCACTTAAGGGCATGAAAGAAGATGAGGAACTGATCGAACGCCAATTAAAAGTTTTGGAAGATCAAAAAGAAAAAGATTCATTCTGGAAAGCGTTAAACTCTTCCATTCGAGAAAGAAACTTCTTAGCCTACATTCTTATAAGTCTTGGGCATGCGGTTATGACGGTAATGATGTTGTCGTCGCTTCCATTTTGGAATAAATATATCATTGGATCTGCGGATCCTGAACTTGAAACTGTAATGATTGCAGGATATCTTGTTGCAACACTTATTTCTGTCCCGTTCTGGATTTGGATGGGTCGAAAATCGGGAAATAAGAAAGCCATTACTTATGGGACATTGATAACAACAATTTTGTTTATTCCATTCTTCTTTGTAAGTGATTTACTAGCTACTACGATTTTATTTGCATTAATTGGATTTGGAATAGGAGCTTTTTGGGTCCTCATGTTTCCATGTATGTCAGACGTTATCGATGATATAGTTGTTAAAACCGGAAAACGACAAGAAGGAACTCTATCAGGTATAAGAATTTTTACTGAAAGAATATCAATAATTATATTAGCGTTTTCATTTGCTATAGTTCATCCGCTAACAGGATATATAGCGGGTGCACCTCCAGGACAAAACTCTCAGACGCTATTAGCACAATTTGGAATACGCTTCCTTATGGCAGGGATTCCTATGATCTTCTACTTCTTAGCATTTATAATCATTTGGAAAGTATACAAATTAGATAAGGCAAAAGTAGCAGAAAATACAGAATTTTTGAAGCAGAAGCACTTATAAACTTAATCTTTTTTTTAAACTTTTTTTTTTATTTTATTTTATCCATTTCCCGTGAAAAAAAAAAGTTAAATGCGAGAATTCAAATATTTTCCATTAATTAAACTACATAGTATAGAATTAAATAAAGGAAAAAATAAGTTATGACTGTATTGAAATGTGGAACATCCAAGAAAAATATCGTTCCTCCTTCTGAAATAGGAGATATTTATATCGCCGGAATTTTAACGATGATGGCACCTAAAATTAAGGACGTCCATGATCACATTTTTGCTCGAGCGATGGTGTTATCCGACGGAAATACAAAAATCGCATTAGTCTCAGTAGAGTGTATTGGATTGATGGCAGATTTTATTGACAGAGTGCGAGACAGATTATCCGCTTACGATTATGGAGAAAGACAAATTTATGTATGGGCAACTCACACTCATGCGGGACCTGATGTTATGGGATTATGGGGGCCCCTTATAGGAGTGAGCGGCGTTAATAGAAAATATCAATTCTTTTTAATTGAGAGCATAGTCCAAGCAGTGGTGGAGGCTGAACAAAATCTTGAAGATGTTGAGCTCTATTTAGCAAAATCAGACAAGAAAAAACTTATAGAAAATTACCGAATAGAAGATGATTTAAACGGAGCTCTAAAACTTGTAAAATTTATGTCAAATAATAAAGTGATTGGCAGTCTATGGACATTTTCTGCCCAACCAGAGATTACTACTAGAGAAAATGTATCTATTTCAGCAGATTATCCCGGACTTGTATGTGATATGATAGAAAAAGAATTCGGGGGGATATCATTATTCGGTATGGGATTATGTGGATCTCAATCGCCGATTTATTGTGAAGCAGGGTACGAAAAAATGGAGTTATTTGCAAAAGAAGTATTTTCAGAGATTCAAAGTATCTTTCCTAAGGCAATAAAATTAGAAGACTCACCACTGGAGATACGACATCGAAGAGTTGACATGAAGCTTGAAAATCCAGATTTCCAATTTCTATTTGCGATTGGGATTTTTGAAAGAGAACTGAAAGAAGACAATAATGCGATATCTACGATTAGTAAAATACGAATAGGTAATTTGCACATTGTACATTTACCTGGTGAGCCTTTCCCAGGACTATTTACTAAAATTCTTGAAAATAACGCTGAAAAAGAGATAATGTTTATCTCAAATTCAAATGACTCATTAGGTTATTTTATTCCCTTAGATCAGTATAGTTTAAAGCCACAGGTATGGGTTGATGATATAGTAGATGGAAAGTTTATCGGGCATGAAACGGAATCAATAGGAAAAGATGCTACGCAAGTAGTAAGGAAAACTGTCAGAGATTTATTTGTATATAAAACGGTATTAGCTTTTGGAACCCACGCTGACGATCTTACTATTTGGTCAGGGGGCACCCTTTCAAAACTTTCAGCTGAGGGGAATAAGTTAATATGCGTCAGAATCACAGACGATTATTGGGATTGTGTAGGCATTACCGCAGAGCAAGGTTATAAACGAAACAGAAAAGAGGTGGAACGGGCTTTTAAAAGGTTGGGTGCAGAGGAGATAGTTCATATGGATTATCCGACAGATACTTTAGTTGGAGTAGACTATATGGAATTGCGGAAGAAATTAATCTATTTGATAAGAAAATATAAGCCCGATATTGTAGTTTCATTCGATTTAAATGGAACTGATGAGGAGAACATGGACCATGTCATCACAGCCCAGGCAGTCAATGAAGCGTGTTGGCAGAGTTCTTTTGATCTATGTTATCCTGAACATTTTGAGGAAGGATTGGAGATTCATTTGCCCGGAGAGAGGTATCTTTTTGCGCGTAACCCAACTGTCATAAACTTCCATGTAGACATCTCAGATTTCATAGAAAATAAGATAAAAGCTATTAGTGAGCAAAAAACAGTCCTTAAAAATTGGTTCCATCAGAATTTGTTGCTAGCTCGAGCAAATCGGCTTTATATTGAGCTATTAGAAGAAGACGTCCCTAATGCCATAAGAGTGAATCTTTTGGTTAGACTTATCTATGGAGAAACAGGTAAAAAATATGGAGTTAAATATGCTGAAGAATATAATAAAATTGATGCAGGATTTTTAGAAGATCTTGCGTCTGACTAATTTTTTTTATTCTCTAATTCTTATTTTTTAATGTCTTTTGGAATAGGCTTTCCCAATCAAAATCTTTTTGAACATTTATGGATTTTGGAAGCATTGGTTCAATGGATTTGATATCCTTAAATCCACTCCCCGTTATTAGACAGTAAATATTTTCATCTGCTTGAATCAAATCCTTTTCTAATAATTTTGGAATTGCAGCTACAGTTGTACAACTAGAGGGCTCGGCAAAAATACCCTCTAAATTACTCAATTGTTTTCCAGCAATCAATGTTTGCTCATCAGATACAGCTATTGCATCTCCTCCTGAATTGTTGATCGCAGGTATCCCAGTATAACAATCAAGTGGTATATCATCAGCAAGTGCAGTGCTAATCGTGTTAATATTCTTCCAAGGATTTTGAAATAAATATTCTGGAGAGAGATCATCTTCAATGGCTTTCACAAAGGGTGCGCATCCTTCAGGTTGAATTCCGAACAGTTTTGGAACACCTTCGATAAAATCTAATTCATATAATTCTTTAAATCCCTCAAATACCCCACTTAACAATCCAGCCCCTCCTACAGGAATAATTATTACATCCGGAAAACCCTGATTAGAGGTTTCACTTTGAATTGCAATCTCGTAAGCAATTGTTTTCGCACCCTTAATGATGAATGGATTGTATATTCCTGCAGTAATTAAATTTGCCATATCAAACTTATGACTCGCATCTTGGACAATTTGTGAGATGAATTTCGTAGAATCAGACTCAATTTTAACTACATTTCCTCCATATTGCTTTATTTGAATGATCTTACTTTCCGGAGCTATTGATGGGATAAGAATAATATTATTTAGTCCAGCTCTCGCAGAATAGGCAGCTACAGCAGCACCTACATTTCCAGATGACACGGTAATCACCGATGTTTTATTCAATTCGACGGCTTTACTTACTCCCATGGAAATTTGCCGATCTTTAAACGAACCTGTGGGATTTAGAAAATCAAGCTTGAGATATAAATTTTTAAGACCAAATTTTTTTGATAAACGATTACTTTTAAGAGTCGGAGTGTTTCCCTCCATAAGTGAAATGATATTCTTTTCATCGAGTAAAGGCAGAAATTGAAAAAAAGACCACATTGAGTCAATCTTTTGCTTATAGAATTTTTCTTGAGAAATTGATTCTTTTAATAGATCAATATTCATCTCTACAGATAGAGGACCTGAGCATTTAGGACAGTTAGAGATTATGCTACTTATCTCATTGAAGTTTTCATTACATTTTAAACATCGAAAAATAAATTTTTGTTTCTCTGTCATGATTATTCTTAAATTTGTCAATTTAAACTCTTTATAATAATTTAACAAGAAAGTTACAAATTTTTTAACTTCTTTCTTTTCTTAAGATCATTCTCATATGCTTCCTGAGATTGAGGTTTTACCCTTCCTTTTAGGAGTGGATCTTTCGTTCTTATCATCCAATCTTCAAGCTTTTTTCTTAAATTATTGGCAATTTCCTTATATTCTGGATTATTTATTATATTATTTCTTTCATGAGGGTCTTTTTGTATATCATATAGCTCTTCTTTTGCTCTGGGTTTATTATATTTGTCCTTTAAGAATTTACCTGAAGGGACCATAAGCATCGGTAATGGCATCACATATAAAGTATCTATATCTTCAAAATTTTTGATGTATTTATAATTTTGAATTCTAATTCCACGCATTGGGTCGTAAACATCATGATACGTTTTTTCTACATAAATTTCTGTTCTCACTTGCGCTTTTTCTCCCTTTAATATAGGTACAAAACTCTTACCTTCAATTTCCGCAGGGATTTTTGCTCCAATCAGATCAAGTAAGGTAGGAAGGTAATCGATATTACTTAGCAGGCTATCAATTACTTTACCTCCATTAAATATTTTTGAATCTGGTTGGTACATTATAAGACTAGTTTTAATTCCAGGGTCATATAAAGTACCTTTTGCTCTTGGGAAGGGGCTTCCATGATCAGTCGTATAAATAAAGAGCGTATCTTTTTTTAAATCTGTCTCTTCCAACATCCTTATAATTTTCCCAATTGTATTATCTACCCTATTTATTGCTCCATAATATTCTGCGAGTTCTTTTCTAAAAATTTCATTGTCAGGTAGAAAAGGAGGAACTTTGACGGATGTAGGATCTGCTGGTTCTCCCCAATTTCGAAAAGGTCTATGAACTTCTTCTACTCCAATATTTAAATAAAATGGATTATCATCTTCTTTATGTTCGCGAAAAAACTTCAAACATGTGTCTTCTACTAATTTACAATTATACATAAATCCGATTTCGAGATTTTTATGAAAAAATCTTTCACTAATGGTATCATAACCTAAAGCAGATGGTTTTTGGCTTTCATGCTGTAAACCTATTAGATGAGTTGAATATCCATTTTCTTTTAAATACATTGCTAACGTCTTATTTTCAAGTGGCAATGTCCATCCTCTATTAACAAGTCCCATCAATCCATTCTGATGAGGGTATAATGATGTTTGAATACTTCCTCGGCTAGGACTACATTGAGGAGCAGTGCAAAAATAATTTGTAAATCTTACACCTTTTGCTGCTAAGCTATCCAAATTTGGAGTATGTAAGGAGTTGGGCATTTGAGGTGTATCATAACACCCGATAAATTGACCTTGATCGTGAGTTATGAATGATATAATGTTAGGTTTTTTGCTCATGTTAATTGAAAATATAGCGTAAATATTAAAAATTTGACTAATTTTCCAAATGAATGATAAATTATAAACTCTTTCATCTAATTTCGTGAGCTAAGGAGTTCTATCCGTTTTTTTCAACCTTTCACCTCGTTTTTGGAATATCACTCTGCCGTAAATCAAGGGATATTGTCGGTGTGCATTTAAATAGCAATACATTTGTCAAATTATCATGAATATCCTAATTTTCCATCAAAAAGCTTTTTCTATTAATCTCCCATATTTTTAATATTGTTGGTAGAAAAAAAAAGAACTTGATTCCAATTTTTAGGGATTTAGTTATAATAATAAAAGGCGTAGTAGAACTGATGCTAGGACAAGTTCAAATCAAGTGCCCCCTCTGCGGTAGTTGGATTGTTTCTACGAATGGTACTCGCCCAAGGAAAAGTAAAAGGGTAGAAGCGTTTATATGTAAAAACCCGGAATTTAAGAATGGAACCCACAAAACTCCTAAAAAATTCGGTCTAACTACATC
>JAHQWS010000055.1 GCA_029856295.1 Promethearchaeia archaeon | reverse complement strand
TTATTTACTTTTTTTAATTTTATATTTTATAATAATCAAATTAGAATAATATTCCAATTATTTATTACATGAATTATGGCGTGGCAAAAAGGAAATGAAAAGTATAACCAACTAATTAAACAATTGTTTCATGATACCGATTGGCATAAGAGGGCAGACGCAGCCCGAGAATTGGGATATATGAAAGATGGAAGATGTGTTAATCTACTTTGCAGAACACTTAGAAATGAAGAAGAATTTATGGTCCAAAATCGAATAATTGAAGCTCTGGGAAGAATAGGAGATTCTAGAGCTACGATGAGGATAATTGAAGTATTAGAAGAAGAAGCTGATAAACATTTAAGTGATAAATTTCGTATAATCTTCATCATTGAAGCCTTATCAAATTTAAATGATAAAAGAGCCTTAGTATATATCGCGCATTTTTTGAACTCACCAGACGAGGAAGTAAAATTACTAGCTGAGAAAGCATTTGATCAAATAGAACCAGACTGGCGTCTTATTATAGAAAGGGAATTAAAAAAAAAATCTATAGAAGAAATTTTTAAAATTAAATTTTAAAGATTAATCGAAGTAATCGCTAATTTAAAGTCTCCCTTTATCTAGCATTAGATAAGCTTTTCAAGTAGTGAAATTAACTTATAGTAAATTAAAAAAAAAGAAATATTTAAAAAATTTGATTTAGAGTAGATTAAAGCCCCATTTCTAACAATTTTCGTCTGTTTGCTAGAGCAGTTTCTTTGGTAATGGTGTAGAAATAAATAAAGATAATTACCCCTATCATAATTATTACCAATGGAATTAGAGACATTTGCAGCTTTAATCCAAATCTTGCAAGTTCGGTTTGATTTTTTCCTCTTGCGGGAATATAACCCGTATTGGCACTGACAATCGCAAAAATGAGGGCTTGAAAAACATAACTAAATCCTGTAAATATCCGTAACATCCCATTATACGTTCCTTCCTCCCTTTTATTTGATAGCAAGACGCTATTATCAATAGCCTCACTCGAAACAATAATATACGTTATACCCTGTCCACCGCTCGCTATTCCAACGAAGAAAAATGCAATAGTTACTCCGGTTATATCTTCGACAAAAAAGAATGCAAAGTAAAAAATGGCAAACATAATTAAGCTGGTTAGATAAGCTTTTTTAGCACCAAATTTTCGTATTATTTTGGCAAATATTGGAATAGAGACAATACCTCCTACGATTGCCATTAATGATGGAAATATAATAGCACTATAATCCAAGCCTAGGTAATGTACTATAAAAAAGTCCAAACCTGCTACTAGACACATTCCGGCTATAGACCAAAAAAAAACCGCCATGGTAAAGGCCATCCAATTTCGATCGTTCAGTACGCGGGTCACCACTTCTTTCACGGGAGAAGTACTTTTACCTTTTTGGTCTAAATCCGCTCGAAAAATCCTCATATCTTCAGGTTCACGAGCACCGATACTAAAAGGAATCATCAAAATAAAACTTATAACGACAATTGTTATAACTGTAAATAAATAAGCTCTAACTGATGTTACCCCGCCAAAATAAACCAATAATAATGGAATCATAATCGCACTTAGAAGACTGCTTATTATACCTAAGATTTGTCCGATATAGCCCAGCTTTCTTCTCTGCCCATCCCCTCGGTACATATCAGGGATCAAAGCATTAATATTCACTTCCGCGACAGTTCTAAATGATTCATATATGCACATTAAAAGAATTAACCATAGAGAAGCAAAAATTACTGCATCTGGGTTAATCACATTCCCTTTAGAATTAACTTGTATTAGAACAACAGGTATAAAGCATAAAACTAAAAATATAGGAGCAGCAACAGTCCCGAACATAATCCAGGGAAATCTTTTACCGTATTGTTTTGTGAATCTCTTTGAACGATCATTCAGATACCCTATAATAGGATCATTTGCACCATCAACAATTGAATATACTAAGTAAATCAAAACAATCGTAAATTGAGGGATCAAAAGCAATGAAACAGCGAAAAACTGAATTCGATTCCACATTGCATAAAGGATTCCACCGATAATAATATTTAATTGAAAGAGCAGCATTTTTCTACTACTTCGATCAGGTACTCCCAAGGGTTCTGCTTTTTTATCAAGAGTTGGCTCACTCATAATAATTCCTCGTAAATTTTAGTTATTTGTAAAATTTAATTTTAAATCTAATTAATATTTGGTTACTATTTAATGGTATATATAGATAAGATATTGAGGGTAGTCATGATATTCTATTTTAATTATCTTGGATAGATATAAAGAATTCCTTTAACAAGGATTTAATAATAATATTATTTAAAATTTCAGTATTCTTTTTATTCTAAAAGAAAGGAATCATAAAATTCTATATTAAGGGATAGAGCTTGAATAAAAATAAAGTAGCTTTCCTCACGAATAGATAGTTTTCAACCCGCATTAAATGCGATCAGATCGGGGAGAAACCAACCTTTGCGGAAGATCTTGTCTTTTATTTGAATAGATTTTCATCCGTTGTGGGGAGGACGACTATTCATCTCCATGTTTAATAAGTAATTTATAACGAATATATTTTCAAGTTTTTATGTGATATTTAATGCTTCTATGAATGCTTTATATGTATTGTTTATTTTATGTGCTTTCTCAATATCTATTTTAGTTTCCTTATTAAATCCAGTTTTTTGAATAAATACAAATTGACTTTCATCTGATATTCGCTTTATAACAGGAATTTCATGACTATCAATATTTCTATATTTTGGGAGGATACTAAGATAATAAAATAAAAATCTTGATAATATTGGAAATTTCTTAATTAACTCTAATTTCAAAAAATCTTTTAATTGGGATCGATATGGCCAATTACTCTTGAATTTATACTCTTTTTTATAATTTCGATTACCATTTGTAAGAATGTGATATAATCTACAAGTATATTTAACAAAATTGATATTATATGAATCAATATCTTTTATTTCAGTCAGTAATTTGTAGACATCCTTATTAATATCTTTTGGCACAAATCTCTCCATAGATGTTTTCTTTTCATCCAAAATTTTTGTAAGTTCTTCTGCTGTGTTAATAGTTCCTGAAGGAATGTCTATTTTTCCAAAAATCTTAAAAAAGTTTATTATTTTAATAAAAGGATTGTCAGTCTCTGCATTAGCTTCCTTTATTTTTTCAGAATAACTTTTAACTAATTCAGTAAGTTTCTGAAAAAACTCCTTTTCCTCAATAATATCTAAAATCTCTGAAATTTCTTCATTAATATATTCACTGTCTCTAAATTTAGATACTAATATCTTTAATGGTTTGACTGTTATATCAAAAAATAATTCTTTTGTTTCATTAAATTCTTGAGTAAATATTGATGGATATTTTAATTTAACACTATTAGTTAAGTCATTAAACTCAATTATGATTTGTCTTGCATTTTTAATCTCCAATATTAAAGGTGTTGCATTAAAAAATTTTAGATATTGATAAGCTGTTGGGTATTCGTTTTTATACCATAGAAATACTCCAAAATTATATTTATCTAAATCTAATCTGAATTTTCTAGCATCATCGGGTAGATTTTTAAAGAAACTATCAATGTTATCTTTTGTTTTTATAAGCTATATTCTAAATTCCTCCAATTTTGATGAAAAATTTGACAACCAGTCTTGTACTTTCTTTAATTGATTCTGTAAGTTTTCCAAGTTAATCAGCTAAATCGAGAATAATTTTTTCTTTTCCCTATACTTTTCTAAATAATTTAACAGCTTTTTTACTTTATTGTTAAAGCGATAATAGAATAAATGATTAATTAATACTATTAATACTTCAAAATGAAAAAACGCGGCATATCATATGGTCTTGCAACTCTTTGTGGTGGTGGAGGCGTTTCAGAAGCGATCATTATAGAAAACATCTAATTTTTTTTATATTTTTATTTTTCTTAAATTTTAATATTCAGGTTTCGCAGTTCTACTCGTAAATCTGTGTCTTTAGAAATTAATATGGTATACATACCTAATTGTTCAGCAGAAACTAAAAAGCTGGAATGATCATCTAGAAAAACACATTCTTGCGAGATATGATTATATCTCTCTAATAATATTTTATAGATTTCAATTTCTGGTTTTACATATTTTTCTTTCCACGATATGACTTGACCATCAAATAGAGAAAAAAAATTAAATTTTTTTACAACAAACTCGTATGATTCTTTAATAAAATTAGATAATGCGAAAACCTTATAGCCATTCAGTTTTAAATCTTTCATCATATCAATATTTTTTTGAATTGGTTTAAAAATTTCAAACCAATTTTCGAAAAATAGCGTTAATAATTCTTTTTCTTCAGAATATTTGGTCAAAAAAAGATTTTTAGCATACTCGACTGAAATTACACCACGATCCAATTTAAGCCAAATTTTACTGCCAGTTACATTTGAAATGAAATTATCAATTCGACTCATATCTCTTGTGAATTTTAATAGGAATTCTCTCGGTTCAAAAGTTAATAAGACGTTTCCAATATCAAATATAATGTTTTTTATCAAAGTTATATCCCTTTCCTATTCACTGAAAATTAAAAGCAAAACTTATAGATTGTAAATTTGATAAAACTTATTTTCTAAATATTTTATAAAGTAATCTGGATTTAGGTTTTCTCCAGTTACTTTTTTCAAAAGGTCAAGGGGTCTATAAATTCTGCCATGTTTATGGATGTTTTCTCTGAGATATTTGAGCAAATTGAGGTAATTTCCTTGCTTTATTTCTTCTAGTAAATCAGGTTGCTTTTTTAATACATCTTCATATATCTGTGATGCATAAAGATTTCCCAAAGTATAAGTTGGAAAGTAACCGAATGCTCCACTAGACCAATGCACATCCTGTAAGACACCTTTAGCATCATCTGGAGGCGTAATACCCAATAATTCTTGCATTCTAGAGTTCCAAATATTAGGTAATTCAGATATGCTTAAACTATCACTATTGTTAATAAGTTCTTTTTCCAATTCAAATCTTATTATAATGTGTAGACCGTAGGTTACCTCATCAGCTTCTACTCTGATAAAGGATGGTTGCACCACATTCATAGATCGATAAAACTCATATTCAGGATAATCTTTAAGATTTTCTGGAAAATATTTTTGGGCAATAGGATACCAATAGTTCCAAAATTCTTTACTACGCCCTATTATATTCTCCCATAATCTAGATTGAGATTCATGAAAACCTAAACTACTTCCATCTGCGAGAAATGTATCATGAAGTTCTTCCCTAAAACCCATTTCGTATAAAGCATGACCGCATTCATGGATCGTTCCAAATAAACAAGCAGGAAGAAAATTTTCCCAAATTCGAGTTGTTATCCTAGTATCCATTGACGATACTGACGCTGTAAAAGGATGAACTGACTTATCTTGGCGACCTTTAGTAAAATCGAAATTAAGTTTCTTAATAATTTCCATGCTTAAGTTCCATTGTTTATCTGGATCATAATTTTTTCTTAAAATTTCTTGATTAGGTATATCTGAGTCAGAGGATTCTATTTTACGTAAGATTTTCATTAACCTAGGTTTTAAATCTTTAAACAATTTTGAAATCCAATCTGATTTTGCCTCTGGCTCATAGATATCTATCAATGAATCATATAGTGTAGGACCAATATCAATTTTTTCAGCATATTCTCGTTCTAATCTTACCATCTTTTCGAGATATGGTTCAAACATAGAAAAATCACTTTTAGCCCTTGCCTTTTCCCAGGCTTGATGTCCTAGTGAAGCAGTTTTCGCTATTTCGGTTACTAGTTCGATAGGAATTTTTATTGCTTTATTATATTTTCTCTTTGCCTCTCTCAATAGTGCTGAATCAATTAAATCAAGATTCGATAGATTTTCAGCTTTTTTTATTATTTCACCAGTCTTTTTTGAAACTAATTTCTTATGAATTATTGCTTCAATTAACGCTATTTGTTCGGACCTTCCTTTTGCTGCGCCCTGAGATTTTGGTAAATTCACCTGTAAATCCCATCCCAGCAACGTACTTATATAATTGAGTCTCATTAATTCAGTAAAACGATTTTTAAGCTCCTTTATTGCGCTCATAATCACATCTTTTTAAAAAGGTTATTAATGGTTTATTCCTTATGAAAATCGTTATTGAAATATCAGTACTACCATATTGCGCTTTCTTTTTTATAGAAAAATTCTGCTGCAAGTTTAATATCTTCAATTGTTAATGGTATTCCTAATGCTTCAGTCATTTCATTTATAAAAAATTCACATAGATCAATACTTAAATCACTACCCTTATTTTTTATCAATATTTGTAGCTGATTCTTAAGATCTAATTCTATTTCTGAAAGAATTTTAGTTTTTTGTTCTTGAATTTCAATGGGAATAGTTGTAGGTTTGGGTTGCTCTTTAGAACGTATTTTTTGAATTAATTCTTTCGGTTGAATCCTCTGAATTATTTCTTTTGGTTTTTGGACTATATCTGACTGTTGAACCTTCTTAATCACTTTTTTAGATTCAAACGACGCAATCTGTTGAATTTTTTCAATTTTAGATTTTAAGCTAATCTTAATATCTTCTGGTGTTAATGTCAACTTTTTTGGTTTCGAAGGTTGGCTCGGGATTTGAGCTTTGATGGATGGACTACTTTTTTCCATTGGTTTTGGAATGGGTTTCATGGGTGGACGTTCAGGAGCCGTTTTAAGCCCTGAGCTTGTTTTAGGAAGGGATTTAACGGCAATTTTTTGCGTAAATTTAATTTGTTCTGGAGGAAAAAACGTATTTCTGCTTGCTGCCATTTTATGCTGTTCAGTTTGCTTTTCTATTTTTAACCTTATTTCATATATTTTATTTTGAAATAGTTCTAGGTATGTGAAATTTTGAGATTCATTACAAATATTTATTAATTCTTCATATTTTGTAGTTGCAGCTGGAAAATTGCCTTCTGCGCTTAATTGTTCTGCTTCTTTTATTAAAATCTGAAAATTCGAGGGTAAATCTTTCTTTAATTTCAAAGCTTCTCTAATTAACGAATTAATCTTTTCTAGTGCATTTTTAGAATCAATTAAAGAGAGTTCTTTAATATCAGTAATATTTATTATACTCCTAATTTCTTCAAATTGCTCGCCACTTACTAAATCTGATTTATTTGCTAAAATTAAAAAATTGGAATATTTTGCGTGGCTTTCTTTTAGGTTAATGAAATATTGAATTAATTTCGGACCATAATCTTTAGAATCAAAAACCAGAATAATTAAATCAGATCCTCCTAAAAATTTTGGCCATAATAGAGAAAAGTTATCCTTTAGGACAAAATTCCAAATGTCAAAATTTAAATTTTCAATCTCATAAATCGAAGCATTAGCGAAATCCATAATTTTTCTCTCTTGACCACTTTTCAATAGATTATATAACGTTGTTTTTCCTGAATTAGTTGGCCCTATTATCGCGATTTTAGAATGTAGATCTTTTTGAGCTTGATAAATAGTTTTAATAAATTCGCTTTTCTCTGAACTTAACTCTTTTAGATCCTCCGGATTTGGAAAAAGATCTTTAAACTTATTTATAATTTCTAATAAAATATCATTAACGTAATCAAGTGAGTCAGTTAAATCTACTATAATTAAAAAATAAGTATTTCCATAAGATCGGTGAAAAATTTGAAATCTAGATATTGGACGGTGAAGTGTTTGACCCGGAGTCGGGAGAATCATGTAGGGTTCTACTATTTCCATTACTTTTTTCAGTTCTTCAGGTCCTAAAGCTAAAGCAAGCGTATGACTAAAGATTTCTTTTTGATTGTAGAAGATATAAATTTGTCTAAGCATTTTAAAAAATTTTATCTTATCTTATCTGTGAAAAACATAAGAAAGTCTTCCTTAATAACTTTTTATAAATAAAATATTCGAAACGAGTTGTTAAAAAAATAATAAAAAATATTAGATCTCGATTTTTAATTACCTTAGAAATAATCAAAATGAATCTCTAAACTCTGAAAATTCGAAAAAATGCCCTTAGAACCCAATCATATTGTAAAATTTCTTGGAAACACAGTAAACGACAAATTTAATTCAGAACTTCTAGATCTGATCATAAAAAGGATTAATATATTATGCTTTGAAGAGTGCCAAATCGACCGAATTCAATGTACTCTCACCCCTTTATGTATTAGAAGATTCCTGTTGAAATTAAGGATTAAGAATGGACTTCCTTTAGAAGATTTACCACAATTTTGTTATAGTGTTCAAAAAAATATAGTTTTAAGAGATTTCAGGGGCAAAACAGTAGTATATAGACCATTTGATGCCTATTTATATTTAGTTGATTTTTTAGATATATTTTTCCATGGGGATTATAGAAAATTAAACAAATTCATTTCATTTCAAAACTGGAGCGAAGCTTTAGAAATATTGGATGATAGGATTAAAAACCGTGGCGAAAATTTCCGATATCATCTAAAAGGAAACTACCTGATATTTAAATACGACGATCGGCTCCATATAATTTTTATAGATGAAAAATATGTAATATGTAATGCTAATAGAGAAAATATAGCAAGCCTCGAATTATTAGAGGGGATCTGCAAATTTTATGCAAAATTATATTTTCCTGAAATAAAAGTAAAATCAATAAAATCTGAATATGTGGAAATCACTTCAATTTTACCGAAAGATGTTGTAAATACTATTTCTGAAACTCCTGCAGTAGCAGAAAATCCTTCAAAATTAGATCATTATTTTTGGAATGTTTTTGATGAGGAGCTTGAAGCAATGCAGCAATTCTGTAAAGAAATTCATTTAGAATACGATTGGATGGTGAATTTATTAATTAAATTAGATATAAATTTAGAAACAAACAATTTTAATGAAAAAAGGAATAGAATTCAATTAAGGTATAGAGATCTTCGATTTTTACTGAATTTTATTCAAAGATTATATAATGAATTTTATGTTTTTTGGCTGTAATTAAAAATTAATCTCAATGATGTGATTAAAAATATGGCAAATGTAGAAAATGATGGAGAATTAATGGAAAAAATTAGAGTAATGACAACTGAGGGTAAAATAGATGCTGTCGTTGACGAAATTGCTACGTATCTAAATCTTTCAAATGAAGAAAATTATATTGAAAGATTAGAAAATATCTTAGAAACGGTTTCATCTATGCAGGGAGGAAGAACTGTCATAAGATTTCTTATCGAAAATTTAATCATTGATATCCCTACGTT
>JAHQWS010000054.1 GCA_029856295.1 Promethearchaeia archaeon | reverse complement strand
ATTATAGACCTACTTTAGGAATATCAATATCCACGCAGCAATATTATATTCAAGGTTTTGAGAATGAACTTATTAAATTCTTGATTTATGATCTTGCGGGTCAAGAATATTTTAAATTAATTAGGCATAAATATTATACAGGAGCGAAATGTGTGTTTGTGGTTTATGATATTACTCGAAGAAAGACGTTTAACGAGGCTATAGATTTCTGGTATAAAGATGCTCGACAAGAATTAGGAAATATCCCATTTGTTCTTATAGGTAATAAAACAGATTTGGAAGAACAAAGACAGGTTTCTAAGGAAGAGGGTATGAAAAAAGCTGAAGAACTAAGCTCTTTTTTTATAGAAATTTCTGCTTTGAATAATATCAATATTCAAGATACCTTTAAGTTAATAGGCATTGGATTATTTTTTAAGACATTTGAAGAAATTAAAGAAGAATAACAAAAAAATAAAAAAATTATTTAATTATAAATGAAACTCGGTTCCAACAATTCCTAAAGTATGAGAAGGATGTCGCATCATTACTGTATTAAAACGAAAACCTGTGCAGTGCATTCCACATGTTACCTCTGGATTTAAATTTTCTACAAATTGTACTGATTTTTCAATGTTTTCATCACTTTCATATTCCTTATGCAATCCCCCGATTATAGCATATATTTTTTTAATCCCCGTTAATTTTTGACCATGTTTTATAGTATTCATAAGACCTGTATGGGCACATCCAGTGAGAACAACTAAACCTTTATCCTTTACATTAACATATAATGAAGTTTCATCCCTAAAGGTGTGTTTTTCAAGCTCCTTTCTACTTTTAGCTAAATACATTCCTTTTGTAACCTCATCATCATCAAAAATTTCAATTTCTCCACTGGTAATAACTCCATTATATAATTTCTCTGGTTTATTAATTTCAATAATCTTAATATTATGTTGATTTGCAAGGGCAAAAATTTGGTCTTTGTTTAGGGTAGGCAATTTAGCACTTCTTAGTACTTTACCCTCCTTTTCTAATTTCCTTAAATTAGGTCCTAATTCTTCAACAGGAATTTCAACCCCTTCCGCAGTTTGTACAACTTGATTTTGTTCAAAACAGACTGGATTTATATATATTTCAGTGCCTTCCTTTAATTTAGGAATAAGATCCATCAATCCACCGAAATGATCAAAATGACCATGACTCAACACTATCTTCTCTACATCGTCCAAATTCACTTTTAGATTTTCACAATTTTTCATGAATGTTCCATTCAAACCTCCTGTATCTAATAGGATATGATGGCTGGTATCGCCCGTTGTTATTCTAATACTCAATGCTAAGCCATGTTCAGCAAGGGCTCTAGTTGCTTTTACATCAGGTTGGATTACTTTTCCAGCAAATTTTTTTTCTGTTAATAATGTTATGCTTGTTGTATTGCATGTTATAACTTTTATCAGTATATCTCCTTCTTCAATACCATTAGATATATCTATAGTCATTATCATATCGCCTCAAATATTGGTTTTTAAAATTTATTGTTAAGTAAATGAATCATTTGTAGATTAAAAAATTTCAGCTGAGCAATTCAATTCTAAATGTAGAATTTCTTACTTTTAGTAAAAAAAAAGAAGAATATTAAATAAATTATAGATGAAATTCAGTTCCCGTAATTCCTAACGTATGCGATGGATGCCTTGACATAATCTTGTTAAATTCAAAGCCAGTACAATGCATTCCGCAAGTTATTTCCGGATTAAGATCCTCAATAAATTTTACGGAGACTTCAATGTCTTGAGAACTTTCCCATTCCTTATGAAAACCACCAATTACAGCATATATTTTATCAATTCCAGTTAGTTTTTGTCCATGTTTAATAGTATTTATAATGCCTGTATGTCCACAGCCCGTTATCACAACTAAACCTTTATTTTTTACATTAATATATATTGAAATCTCGTCCCTGAATGTATTTTTAGAAAATTCCTTTCTGCTTTTCATGAGGTACATTCCTTTTGTGACTTCATTCTCATCAAATAGTTCTATTTCTCCGCTTGTAATTATACCATTTGTTAATTTAATAGGTTCAGTTGTCTCTACTATTTTAAGATTATGTTGATTTGCCAAGTTTTCAATTATGGATTTTTTTAAAGGTGGTAATTTAAAGCTAAAACTAAAAGCATTCTGATTTTGTAATTCACGAAGGTTTTCTGTCAATTCTTCGGGCGTATAATGAGGTTGACCGGATTTTGGGACATATATCGCATGTTGATTGTATGAATTTGGAGTTAATATTATTTCACAACCTTCTTTTAATTGAGGGAGAACTTTAAGAAAACCTCCATAATGATCAACATGTCCATGACTTAATATCAGCTTATCATACTCATTAAAATTAATCCCCATTGCTTGAGCATTCTGTATAACTGTATTTTTTGGACCCCCCGCATCTAAAAGAAACATTTTTTTACTATCTCCTTCGGTTATTTCAATACTCATAGCAAGCCCATGTTCTGCTATTAACTTGCTTCCATTAGTTTGAGGTTGTATAACTTTTCCTCGAAATTTCTCATCCGTTAATAATGTCGAAATAACTGAATTTGTCGTTAAAATCCTAATAATTAAATTCCCACTTTCTATCCCATCTGATATATCTACACTCACTTTGATTTCAACTCAAATTTTTATTTTGAATAATTATTTATTAAATTTAGTGAAGTCATTTTTGCTAAAAAACTTTAGTTAAATTATCATTAATTATCAATTCTCATCAATTCCCAAATTTAAATAATCCAAGATTCATTTTAATAAAAAATAGTCTTAAAAATAAGGACGAGAATAAAATTATATAAAATCTAAGACTCGAGAGAAAATGTATCAACTTAATGCGCATTCAAGGAATATTGAAGAAATAGTGAAAGAATTAGATATTGATTTAGAATCTGGCTTAACAGAAAAAGAAGCTCAAGCAAGAATAATAAAATTCGGTAAAAATGAATTAATTAAAGAAAAAGAAAAGTCAGCATGGCAAATTCTCTTCGATCAATTTAAGGATTTTCTTGTCTATTTATTGATTTTTGCTATTGTAATATCCATTATTATAGGAGCTTGGGAAGCTTCTAAACCAGATAGCCCAAGTTATTCTTCAGAATACACGGATGCTATAGTAATTGCTGCAATTTTGATTGTAAATGCTATTTTAGGATTTTATCAAGAATATGAAGCCGAGAAATCTCTTGATAGTTTAAAAAAGTTAGCCCCTCATTTTACAAGAGTTAGAAGAGATGGTATAGTTAAGAAACTAGCGGTAGAGGACCTAGTTCCAGGAGATATCGTATTATTAGAAGACGGTGATAAGTTTCCCGCTGATATAAGACTTTATAAAGAATTTTCTCTATATGCTGATGAGGCACTACTCACTGGAGAATCGAAACCCGTTAAGAAGAAATTAGAGATAGTAGATGAAAAAATGATTTTAGCAGATAGAACTAACCTTGGATATATGAATACTATTATTACGAGGGGGAGTGGGGAAGGTATTGTAATAGGAACGGGTATGAACACAGAAATTGGAAAAATTGCCGAAAATTTACAACAAGAAGTAATTGAACCTAGTCCTTTTCAACAAGAAGTTGATAAATTTGGAAAACAATTAGGAATGATAATTTTAATTATCTGTGCTTTTGTTTTTATTATAGAACTATTTTTAATTGCCGTTGTTGATGAATATGGCATTCAAGCAGATGAGATAGATGAAATAATTAACGCATTTCAAATTTCAATAAGTTTAGCCGTTTCGGCTGTTCCTGAGGGTCTTATTGTAGTCATTACGGTTGTCATGAGTATCGGTATGAGAAGAATGGCAGATCGCAACGCTTTGGTAAGGAAATTAACTGCTGTAGAGACATTAGGAAGAGTAAATGTTATTTGTTCGGATAAAACAGGGACTCTAACAAAAAACGAAATGACTGTCGTTAAAATGTTTCTAATTAATAAAGTAGTAAATGTTGAGGGTGTTGGATTTAATGTTATAGGTAACATTCTTGAAGATGGCAAACCTATCGTAATGAATTCTGATCTAAAAAGGTTTTTAGAAATTTGTCTATTTTGCAATCATTCTAATGTAAACATATTAGATCAATATTCTGGAAAAACATCAATTGTAGGAGATCCTACAGAAATTGCCATGAAAATATTAGCCTTAAAAGGAAAAATAGATCCAACCTTCGAGAAGTTAGATGAGATCCCATTCAATTCTGACAGGAAAATGATGACTGTAATTGGTAAAAAAGAGGGAAAAATTATAGCATTTATAAAAGGAGCTCCTGATGTGTTAATGAGAAATACAACTAAGGCCTTAATAAATGGAATGGAAAAACCAATAGAGGAAGTAAGAGAGAGATTTCTAAATAAAAACGAAGAATTTGCAAAAAATGCTTTAAGAGTTCTCGGAGTAGCATATAAAGAATTGGAGCCAGGTTATGATATTAACGAAGTAGAGAAAGACTTTATATATGTAGGTCTAGTTGGAATTATAGATCCCCCCAGAGATGAGGTAAAAAAAGCAATAAGGGAGGCTAGAGACGCAGGAATCCGGACGATCATGATCACGGGAGACCATAAGATTACTGCTATTGCCATTGCGAAGCAAATTGGTTTAGCAAATTCGGATGAAGCAATTACTGGTGTAGAATTACAGGATATGAGTGATGATGAGCTACGAGAGAAAGTTAATATAATCGATATTTACGCAAGAGTTGCGTCAGATCAAAAATTAAGAATATGCAAGCGATTAATGGAACAAGATAATGTTGTGGCAATGACGGGTGATGGGGTAAATGATGCTCCTGCAGTGAAAGCTGCGCATGTTGGTGTTGCCATGGGTATAGCAGGCACGGAGGTCACATATGAAGCTTCGGATATGATCCTCATAGATGATAATTACGCAACTATTGTAAATGCAATCGAAGAAGGACGAGGTATATTTGAAACTACGAAAGGTTTCTTTCGCTACATGTTAAGTACTAACTTTGACGAGATTTTTATGATTCTAGTTGCTTATATTGTTATAAAATTAACTATCGGTGTATTTTTTGCGCTCCCAGTTTCCCCTATCCAAATTCTCTGGTTAAATATTGCAACTGATGGGATTCCAGCAATGGTACTTGGTTTAACTCCCACTGATCCCGATGTTATGAAAGAGAAACCACGAGAAGGGTTTACTTTGATATCAGAAATAAAAGGACCAGCATTCTTACTTGGAATCTACACTGCGATTACTGACATTATGCTGTATTTAGTACTATGGATTTTTTTAATTCCTTACTGGAGCACTATTGATCCCATGTTAGCAGGGTATCAAGTGGTAGGTTCAGAAGCTAATATATATGCGATTAGATTGACGCAAACAATAATATTTACTAATTTAGTAATTTGTGAATTGATGTTTGTTTTCGCATGTACTTCAAACATAAAACCGTTTTATAAATTTCCTAATAAGCATTTATTTTGGGCTGTTCCACTGTCGTTAATGCTTCAATTTTTAATACTTTATACCCCATTAGGGCTTGTATTTGGTGTGGTACCTCTAACGCAATGGTATCACTGGATAGCTGTTATTCTAGGAGCATTTAGCGTGTTTGTTTTCGATGAAATGAGAAAATATAGATTGAGAGTAAGAAAAAGACACGATCTAACCATATAATAATTTTTTTTAATTTTTAAATAAGTTTTTATTTCCAGAATATCATTAAATATAACTAAAAGATCTTAGAAATTTTAGACTAATAAAATAATAAAGCAAATAAAAAAGAAAAATTTTAAAATTGTTCTTGAAAATTAGTAGAGTAGTCCTTTGCGCTTTTTTCTACGTACAATGTATTTCCTAATTTCATCAAACATTGGAACTGTAACACTGCCTAAGAAGACAGGCAACCAATGATACCATTTTATCAAAGGTACAAGACCAAAAGCCACATTTAATGGGGAATAGAGTATTAAGAATTGCAATAAAAGAGATACTCCTACAGCCCAAAACAAGTGCTTATTAGGAAATTTATAAAACGGTTTTATGTTTGAAGTACATGTGAAAACGAACATCAATTCACAAATTACTAAATTACTAAATATTATTGTTTGCGTCAATCTAATTGCGTAAATATATGCAGCAGAACCTACAACTTGATAACCTGCTAACATGGGATCGATAGTACTCCAGTATGGAATCAGATAAAGCCAGAGAACCAAATAAAGTGTCACATCAGTTATCGCAGTATAAAGTCCAAGTAAAAGTACTGGACCTTTAATTTCTGAGGTTAAAGTCAAACCTTTTCTCGGATCTTCCTTCATAACATCTGGATCCGTAGGGGTTAGACCGAGTACCATAGCAGGTATGCCATCCGTTGCGATGTTTAGCCATAGAATTTGAATAGGAGTAATTGGAAGTGCTAGAAATACGTTTACAAATAATTTCATGACAATAAAAGCGACCACAATCAAAAAGATCTCGTCAAAGTTAGTGCTTAGCATGTAGCGAAAGAAGCCCTTCGTAGTTTCAAATATACCTCTTCCTTCCTCAATGGCATTTACTATAGTTGCGTAATTGTCATCTATAAGTATCATATCTGAGGCTTCTTGTGTCACTTCAGTTCCTTTTAAACCCATGGCAACACCAACGTGAGCTCCTTTTACAGCAGGAGCATCATTTACCCCATCTCCCGTCATAGAGACAACATATTCTTGTGCTTTCAATACTTTAAGAATACGTAATTTATCTTCAGAAGTTACACGAGCAAAAACATCTACTTCCGCAACACGGTTTGCTAATTCCTCATCAGACATCTCATCTAATTCCGCACCTGTTATAGCATCATCAGAATCAGTTAACCCAATTTGCTTTGCAATGGCAATAGCAGTAACTTTATGGTCCCCTGTAATCATTATTGTCCGTATTCCAGCCATTCTTGCTTGTTTTATTGAATCTTTTACTTCATCTCTTGCCGGATCGATTATTCCTACAAGTCCGAGGTAAGTATACCCCATTTCAATATCTTCTTCCTTATATCCTTCATTTAAAGGCTTATAAGCAAGGCCTAAGACTCGTAAAGCACTCATTCCATATTCATCGTTTTTATTAAGCAAGATGTCCCTTACTTCGTTGAATGGCTTTTCTTCTCCATTTAATAGACCTTTGGCAGCATTTCTCATTAATACATCTGGGGCTCCTTTTATAAAGGAAAATAATTGACTATCAATTTCTACGACAACAGACATCATTTTTCTATCGGAATTGAAAGGAATCTCATCTAACTTTTCTGCTGTTGTATCTAGTTCCATTTTCATAGCTAATACTTTCAAACATATTTCTGTGGGATCTCCAACTACAATTGTATCATTAGTTCCATCCTTTTTGAGAGCTACACTTGAATTATTACAAAACATTCCAGCTTCTAAAAGCCTTTTTAAGTTTGAATTCAATTGTACGGTATTTCCTGATAAATCAACAATTTTTCCTTTAATTGTATAACCTATTCCACTTACATCGTACTCATTTCCTCCAAGAAAAATCTTTATCGCTGTCATCTCATTTTTAGTTAAAGTTCCTGTCTTATCTGAACAAATAACATTAACTCTTCCTAATGTCTCTACAGCAGTTAAAGTTTTTACCAAAGCATTTCGATCTGCCATTTTTCTCATTCCGATGCTCATAACCACCGTAATAACTACAATCAAACCTTCAGGTACTGCAGAGACTGCAAGGCTAATAGAGATTGTTAATGCATCTATGATATGACCTATTTCCTCTGGACCGAAATTTAATCCCTCAGTTGCAATAATTATAAAAAATTCTAATAAAAATACCGCTAAACATATTACCATTATAATTTTTCCCAGTGATTTACCAAAACGTTCGACTTCAATATGAAATGGGCTTGGTTCTTGTTCTACTTCTTGAATTCTCTCCGCAATTTTTCCTATTTCAGTTTGCATACCTGTTGCTACTGCTATCGCCTGCCCATTTCCACGTGTAATTATTGTATTACTATAGGCCATATTTGTACGGTCAGCCAGCACTGTTTTCTCCTCAAAAAGTTTGAGATTTTTTTCTACTGGCATAGATTCTCCGGTGAGTATTGCCTCATCAATATATAATGAGAAAGATTTTACTAATCTGGCATCAGCGGGAATTTTATCACCCTCATCTAATTGGAGGATATCTCCAGGAACAATATCTTTTACATCAATTTCTTGAACAACTCCATCTCTCATCACTTTTGCATTATGAGGTGCCATTTTCTTTAAGCTTTCTAGAGCCTGTTCTGCTTTATATTCTTGATAAAATCCAAGAATTGCATTAAGGATTAAGATAATAAATATTACTAGTGCATCCAAAAATTCAGTAGGCTCATTTCCAATTGACAGTTCATAAAACCCAACTATTATGGATATAGCAATAGCAAAAAATAGTAAGTAAATGAGAAAATCTTGGAATTGACTGATAAAAATTTTAAGGGCAGATACTTTCTTCGTTTCCCGTAATTCGTTCAAACCATACTTTTCAATTCTTCTATTTACTTCTTCTTCAGATAATCCTGTTTCTAATGAAGTATTCAACTTGTCAACTACTTCTTGAACTTCCAATGAATGTGCGTTTATATCCATTATTTCCACTCTTGTTTATTTAATTTTATATTTCGTAATTTATTGTTAAATATTTAAAAAAAATGTAGAACTAATTATATTTCTACTTATTGGTTTTGATAATTATGTATTATAAAAAAACCATTCTGGCTTTTGAAATTAATGTTTAAAGATCGAGAAATCCAAAGCTTTTTGATAAATTTTAACTATTTATTTCATTAATATAAATTATTCAAAGATTAAACTAGGTGGTTTTTGTTTAAAATAGAATTCTCTAAAAAAGCATTGGATTATATAAACAACAAAAATAAACCATTTAAACAGAACGAGTTATTGAACGAGTTAGATAAATTTGTCATTGCAATTTTTTACTATTCTGGAGCTAGTTGAACAATGGCATTCTGTGGTAATGTTCTCGAATTAGTGGAAAAGCATAAAGTTGTTGATGATAAAGAAGATTTCATTCAATGGAAAGAGGTTGAAGGTAAACCTAATTTTGAAGTATACATTGAAAATAATCTGATTTCAGAATTCATGGAAGAGGATTTAGTACTAATTGACGTTGCAATTGGGGAAATAAATGGTGAGCAAATGGGTTTATTGTTTATAAAGAAGCAAAAAGACGTATATGG
>JAHQWS010000053.1 GCA_029856295.1 Promethearchaeia archaeon | reverse complement strand
GTGTAGAACTTGCTCTAATTGAATATATTAAACAATTTAAGAACATTAATATTAAGGAAAAATGGTGTGCTGTAAACTTATATGCGAAGAATTTAAAATGTTATGGTGCTTATGTTTTGGATCATGCTTCTGGAGAAATTAACAATATCACAGCTAAAGCGACCATATTAGCTACAGGAGGTGTGGGTAAAATCTATTTATATACAACAAATCCAGATGTAGCTTCGGGAGATGGAATTGCAATGGCGTATCGAGCAGGAGCTATGATCTCAAATATGGAATTTCTACAATTTCACCCTACCTGCTTATATCATCCTTATGCAAAAAACTTCCTAATTACCGAAGCTCTGCGAGGAGAAGGGGCTATTCTGAAAGATCTAAAGGGAAATGTATTCATGGAAAAATACCATCCACAAAAGGAATTAGCACCTAGAGATATCGTATCCAGAGCTATTGATTCAGAATTAAAAAAATCTGGAGATGATCATGTCTTATTAGATATAGCTTCATATAAAAACCCCGATTTCATAAAAGAACATTTTCCAGGAATTTTTAAAAATTGTCTTATATTTAATATAGATATTACTAAGGAACCAATTCCAGTTGTTCCAGCTGCCCATTATTGTTGTGGAGGTGTGGTTGCAGAGATTAATGGAAAGACAGATGTAAAGAATTTATATGTTATTGGAGAATCTGCCTGCACGGGTTTACATGGAGCAAATCGTCTGGCGAGCAACTCATTATTAGAAGGGCTAGTTAGTTCCCATGAATGTGCAAAAAAAATTAATAATGAAATACATGAAATGAAAATTAAGGAATTTTCAGAATGGGAAATCGGAGATGCGGTACCATCCACAGAAGGAGTAGTCATTACTCAGAACTGGGATGAAATACGATATACGATGCAAAATTTTGTAGGAATAGTTAGATCTGATAGGAGATTAAAGAGAGCTTTAAAGAGGATGAATTTATTTTTTGAAGAAATAGACAGTTATTATTGGACATACCAAATTGATAAAAATTTGGTTGAGCTTAGGAACTTATCGATGGTTGCCGAAATTATAATAAGATGTGCCATGTCACGTAAGGAGAGTAGAGGAACTCATTTTAATGAAGACCATCCCGAAAAACAAAAGATGGCAAGGAATTCATTCATCAAGAGACCCTGGTAATAGTAATGATGTGGTTTATTTCAAAAGAAATTATAATTTCTTTTCAATAAATTCAAATTATAATTCGCATTACTAATCATTAGTTTTAAATATAATTTTGAAATTATAGAAGAGTAGTAATTAATTGGTGTGATATAATGGTAAAAACGGGAAATCTAGGTAAAAGAATTAGAATTGAAAGGATTATAAATAGAGTAACACGAAGAACAATAATAATTCCAATGGATCATGGAATGAGTGTTGGCAGTATTAAGGGATTAGAAGATCTTGCTAAAATGGTCGATAAAGTAGCAAAAGGTGGTGCTAATGCTGTTTTAGAACATTCGGGAATGGTTGGAGCAGGTCATAGAGAGTATGGCAAAGATATCGGATTAATCATTCATCTTTCCGGAGCAACTAGTTTAGCACCAGATCCTAACCGAAAAGTGTTAGTGTGTACAGTTGAAAGAGCATTAAAGATGGGAGCTGATTCATGTTCTATACATGTTAATATCGGTGCCGATGATGAACCTCAGATGCTTCATGATGCTCATAAAGTTGTTGAGTCGTGTCGTGTATGGGGTTTACCATTATTAGCAATGATGTATCCGAGAGGTAAAAAAATTAAAGATGAAAACGATCCTGAAGTTGTGAATATTGCAGTTAGAGCTGGTGCAGAGCTAGGGGCAGACATAGTGAAAACCAACTATACAGGTGATATAGACAGTTTTAGATATATTGTAAAAAGTATTCCTGTACCTGTAATAATCGCAGGTGGCCCTAAAATGGAAACTACTCAGGACTTATTACAATTAGCGTATGATTCCATTCAAGCAGGTGGAATGGGTGTCGCTTTTGGTAGGAATGTCTTTCAAGCTGAGGACCCTACTAAACTTGTATCTGCAATCGCCAAGATTGTCCATGAGAATTATGAAGTTGAAGAAGTATTAAAAGAGTACCAATTTGATTAGTTTGATTTGAATGTTATGACGATCGATCCTAATAAGATTTATCCACTGTTTGCTCATAAGATTAAAAATAAGATAAAGGACCAAATTTTAGAAATATTCGATATTAAAACTAAATCTGATAAGGATCTAAAATATAAGACCATCATTTCATTTCAAAACACAATAAAGAGAGATAATTTTATTGCCACACATGAACAGTTAAATGTTCTTAAAAGTATTGACTTTATTCCCTCAATTGTTGTAATTTTAAATGAAAACCAAATTCAAGAGTTGCAAAGCGATGATTCAGTGAGTAAAATTGAGGAAGACCAAAAATTATACCTTTCAATGTTAGAGGTAGTTGAAATTATTGGACTAAGTAAATATAGAAAATCAAAAATTCCTTTTACAGGATATAATGTAGTAATTGGAGTTATTGATAATGGCATAAATCCTAATTTTGAAACAATCTCCAATATAATTATAAATAAATATAAGCAATCAGAAAAAGCGTTGAATGTTAACACTAAAAATAAGAATGAGATAGTTAGTCATGGTACTTTAATGGCTAATTTAATAGGAAACCAGTTTTTGGATGATAACGGAAGAGTAATTGGAATTGCTCCAAATGCCAAAATTTATGATTTTGATATTTCAAATTTAAAGGAAGAATACCATATTTCAAATATATTAGAAGTATTTGATTTTATTCTTAAGAATGGCATTAAGTTGGATATTCTATTATTACCATTGACCACATTGGAACCCTCTGATGGAAATGATATTTTGTCAATAGCATGTGACCTCCTTGTTGATAAGGGATTTATAATTATATGCTCTGCGGGTAATTTTGGTCCTGAATCATACACAATCGGGAGTCCTGCTTCCGCTGAAAAGGTTATAACAATAGGATCACTTACAAAGGAAATGAAAATTGCATATTATAGTGGAAGAGGTCCAACTTTAGATGAAAGATTAAAGCCTGATTTATGTTTACCAGGTTCAAAAATAGAGATTCCTCTATCAAATGAACTAAGAATTCAATTTTCAGGCACTAGCATTTCTGCTGCCTTAGGAACGGGGTTAGTTGCTTTACTAAAGGAAAATAATCCAAATCTATCATATAAAGATGTAATGAAATTATTCAAAAATGTAAGTATCGATTTGAACTATGAACATATCTCTCAAGGATATGGGACGGTAAATATAATAGATATTTTCAGACGATTAGGATATTACCAACAAGAAAAAAAAATCATCCCTTATAAATATTTAATGAAAAAATCCTTGGAAGTATCTATTGAAATTATAGTAGTTTTGATAATTATATATTTGATAGTTAATTTTCTTAATTTAATTCACTTGATTTATAATTTATTTTAACAGAGAGGATAAAAATCTTTCCACTATTTCACGTTGCACTTCCGTTGATTATATTTGAGATTCCTAGATTAAAGAAAAATTATCGTATAAATAGATTGGCTTTAATTATTGGCTCAATGCTTCCAGATATAATTGATAAAACCATTCTATTTTTAGGTTTAGGAAGTGGTCGCTACATTTTTCATTCTTTACTTTTTGTATTTCTGAGCTTTTTAATTCTATTTATAGTAACCAAAGGCAATAAGGAAGTTTCCTTTCCTTTTTTAATAGGGATGCTCTTCCATCTTCTATTAGATTTACCCGGTATTCCATTATTTTATCCATTTATCGAATATGAGTTTATAGTTACTGATGACCCAATACCATTATGGGTAAATACGCTTTTAACTGATCCTATTGTGCAAATAACAGAATTTATTGGTGGTGTTTGTTTGATATTCATAATATTTCATAATAAATTATATAAATCTGAGGATTTTATCAAATATTTAAAAACCAGCCCTTTACTCCCGCCTATGCCTATACTTAAAACTGAAATAAAAAAAGAACTTCAAATCGTAGAGGATTAGAAGATATTAGGTTTAAGATATTAATATAATGTACACCTAAAAGTAAGAAATTTTTTTGTTTTTAAAGTTTGCGGAGAAAATAATAATTGAATATACTTATATAATAATAAATTTTAATTCTGAAATGCTATGTCAAATCAAAGTAAAATACTTCATATTATTGTGGATCATAGAGAAGGAAAATTAAAGGAGTTATTAGACAAGAAGAAAGACATAATAAAATATGAATCAAAACAATTAGATATTGCAGATATAATTGTATCTAAAGATGTAGCAATAGAAAGGAAGGAAGGCTTTGATTTTGTGGCATCTATAATGGATAACCGCTTATTTGAACAACTATTAAGATTAAAAGAAACCTATCCCTGCCCTATTCTTATTCTGGAAGGATTAAACGATGAAGTATTTGAAAATACGGGGATGAAAATTTCTTCTATTTACGGAGCACTCTCGTTTATCTCTTATAAATTGGGAATAGCTGTAATTCCAACAAGAAATTTAGAAGACACTGCAATTGTAATCGAAAGAATTGCATATAGAGAACAAGTAAAGGATGATATGCCTTTATTATCAAGAAAAGCACCAAAAGGAATGTCTGTGGAGGATAGAAGAACTTTTATAGTTGAAGGTTTTGTAGATATAGGTCCAAAAAAAGCTAAAGCACTAATCGAAAAATTTAATACACCTTTTAGTGTGATGAAAGCGATAAGTAAGACAGAAATTCTGTATACAAGGACAGGAAATCCTAAAGATATAGAAGGCCCGATTAAAGAAGTTGCCGGATTTGGATGGAAGTTTGTTCAAAAGAATAAAGAAATATTATTCGGAAAAATTTTGAAGAATCCTCAGAAAAAACTTGATGAAATGTGAGGATTTCAAAAAAAAGGAAAAAAAATTTAGAGGATATTTTTATATCTTACTAATAAATTCTGGATTATAAATTATTATACTTTTTCAGTCCATTCCTATTTTTTATTTAAATATTTTGAATAAAATAAGCTATTAATTAGTTTAAATTCACAAAAGGTTTATTATGTCTGAAGAAACTAAAACTTCATTTTCATTATTTTATTGTAGGAATTGTGGGTGGAGTATAACTAATGAAGAGGTTCAAAGAATTAACGATAATAATGAAGAGATTTCTTACTGTCAAGGGTGTGGAAAGAAATTACTAAGATTATTTGATAAAAATTTTAACGTTAAAAAACAAAATAATAAAACCAACATTCCAGATAATCAAAAGAATAATATTAAACAGAATATGGCTTTAAATAATAAATATTCGGACGAGTTACTTGAAGTATGCAAACTACAATATGAAATGCTTGGTAGTTTTAGAGGAGTAAAAAGAGAACTAGAAATGCAAGGAATTAAAATCAATCGAAAAATCCTAAAAAAGGAATTAGAAAAGAAATTTAAAGAAGAAGGTGAGAATTTTGATAGTTGGGAAAACAAATTTAAGAGATTTCATAAGACTCAACAATATAAAGATTCCGAAGTTAGGATTTGGGAGCACCTATATACGGAAATTGGGAGTTTTCCAGAAGTAGCCAAATTTCTAAAACAAAAATACAAAAAAGCACCTGATTTTACGACTATAATAGGAAGAATTAAAAAAATATTTGAACTGGAGGGGCGAAATTTCGATGAATGGAGATATGTTTATAAGAAACAAAATACAAGTCAATTCTTACCTCATTACACAATTCGAGATGCGAAAGAATGGAAAAAATTATTTGAAAAATCAGGATCATATCGATCCGTTGAAACTCAAACAACAGTTGACCATCATACGATTAAAACATATATTGCAGATATGGCTTATCGGGAAGGTTGGGATTTTGAACGATGGGAAGAAAAATATCATATTGGTCGTTATAAGTATAAAAATTCAGATGTTAGATTATGGATAGAACTATATGAAAAACTAGGCAGTTTTTTGGCAGTAAGTAATTACTTAAATCGTGAAATTGGCGTATCTCCAGATCCTAAAAATATTAAAAAAAGAATAATGGAAGAGTTCATATCTACCGAAAATGATTTTGATGAATGGATTAAATGTTATAAAAAGATAGGCATTTATGATGATGAGGCAGTATTAGAATGGAAATCATTATATGAAGAATTAGGAAATTGTAGTGCCATTAGTGATTATTTGGATGAAATAACAGGTGAAAGTCCTGATCCAACAACAATACGGAATAGATTGTTTTTTCTATTTGATGAAAATGGATGGAACTTTAAAAAATGGTTAAATGATTATTATAATGATAATTCAGAAAGACAATATCTTATTGGAAAGTATATTCACTGGATTTTGGAAGATATTTTTATCTCATTTACTTTGGATCATAATAAGAAAGGATTTTATGAAGTTAGGCCAAATCGACTTAATGGATCTTTTACTTCTGTAGATAATATCTTAATTAGCTCTACCTTTGAGAGTACTAGTATTGATTATACCACATCAATTAGAAAAAAGGTTTTAATTGGTAAATGTAAAAAGGATTACCAAGGTTTCAATAGAAAATTGTTTATTATAGCACTTAATTTCGATAATACTAAAGGAGTTCTTAAAAATAAAAATCTTCCCTTTAAGGAAAATGTCAAAATATTAACTAATAATGAATTTTCTTACTTTATGGGTTATTATGGATATTATTTAGAAAACTTTAATACTGCCATAGGAATAATGAAGAGAGCTTATAATAACGATGTGGAATTAAATAGACTTAGAGAATTAGCTAAATATGCCAGAAATAACTTAGATAATCTCAGTAGAAAATATCCAATTTCACAAGAAGATTATGAAATTGAAACATCTTGGTGGCAAAATTTCTAATTATTTCCCTCTATTACATCTTAAAGTCTTAAGTTAAAAAAATAAAAAAAATAAAAAAAACGGGTATAACACCTTTTAGGTGATCATCGAATTTAAGTTTTTACTCGTAGCCACTTAGATGGGTTTGAACGAGAATTCGCTTGCCTTCAAGGATTGTATACCCTATTTTTTTCTTTTTAATATTTTTCATCAAGAAATTATATAAGGGGCGTCCCGCAAGATTAGTAAATGGGATATATCCATATTCCACGAGGAACGCATGGAGCGTAAATAATTTATGCCCATATTCCTTATCTCTCTGCTTTCTCCCTGCCCCGCTCCTCTTTATTTGCGAATGTTTACTTTCCATCTTGTTGGTGGTGATGTGTGTTCCCTTAAAAATTTTAAATATGGGAGTGAGCAGGTGAATTATCCACTTTTTAGCGCCTTTCCTCATTGATAACTTATTTGACTTGAAATTTACGTATATTTTGGCTGTACCTTCTTTCTTGAACGAGCTGGATTGGTAATTCTCCAATTTTTGCCGCCATTGTGCATTCTTGTCTTGAACTTTATCTGCATTTCGAGGTCTACCTCTCTTTGGTTGAACTTTTCCCTTAATGAACTTGATCTCCCATTGAAATTTCAGCTCGTGCTTATCACGATAAAATGCCTTCCAATGCGTATAGATCTTATAATGTAAGAAGTGAGGACCCAGTTTTTTAAACTTACTGATTATAATTTCTCCGCGTTGATCTTTATTGTGTAATTGAGCAACATGGATTACTTTACTGCCGAATTTTTTAGCAATTGATTTATAGGAAGGTTCGCCATCGGTGATGAGGATTTTAAGCTTTTTTCTACACGCTTCAGGGATTTTTTCGAATGCTTTGAGAATCGATTCCTTAAGGTCTCCCTCATCTACAGGGCCAGTAGAGAGTGTTTGGTAAATATTGTTGATAAATACGATTTCTGCATTGGAATTGCCCCGAGAACCCATGTATGTCTCATCACCTAAGATTACCCCTCTTGGAAGGGCTTTTAATTTTTGTTCAATTACCTCCGAATTCTGTTGAAATATCTGTGAAACAAACGATTTCTTGAATTGACTTAGCTTTTGTTCTTTAATTTCCCATCGTATTGCTACTCCAGTGAGCGGATACTTTAAAATAAATAGCTCGTAAAGGATCTTTTTGATTTTTTGCTGATAAGATAATAAATTCCACATTTCCAGATCAGTTCCAAACCGTTTCCCGCATTGTGAACATTGGACTCTATGATCCTTTTCAGGACCTACGCCGTTAAATCCATCCCATACCAGAGAACCAATATGAGCGCACATTATTTGGGAAGTAGATTTTGAATTCCTCTTTTTTGGACCGGAAAAAAAATTTATACGTATTTTCTCGTTTAAATTAGGATAACTTGTCATTTTATTCAACCAATTTTTAACTTCTAATTAATATTGGGGAGAACTTCTATTTTAATGTTTTCCTAGAAGCTGGGGCGTCTTACTGTCCAAAGAATGATAGTTTATGAGGTAAAAATGTAACAGATCCAAAAGTTTAAATGATATCCATCTAAATTTTTACAAAATAAGGAAAAGAAAAAAAAATGGGTTATCACCTAAAAGGTGTTAATACCAAAAATATTAAATTCTATTTTTTTTCATAATTACGTCCAATTTTATATGCTTGCCCAATATTATCACCAATTTCTAAATAGTAATTATTATAACCGGAAAATAATATTGGTTGTAATTTTCTTATATCTGGTCGTCCATTTACTAAGCAATTTTCGTTGACGTAGGTCTGAATGATTTCCCCAATAAAGATCTCATTAGTTCCGCCGAGATTTAGAACTTGAACTAATTTGCATTCATGATTTAGGGGGGCCTCCTTAATCATCGGTGCGGTTTTTAATTCCCCATAAAAAACATCAAATAGCAGAGATTTATCAATCTCTTTTCCCGATTTCATTCCGACGTAATCTGTTGCTTTAACCATATCAACTGAAGGAAAATTCACACTAAATGTTTGGTTATCCTTTATACCTTGATTAGAATAGTGGTTTTTTCCAGAAGATATGTAAAGCATTGGAGGTTGATAATGAAACATTCCACAAAAGGCAATCGTGAAGAAGTTTGGTTTATCATTGACCTTTACTCCGGCAATTATCGTCGTCAGAGGATAAAAGAACGGCTTAGCTCGAAATTTTTTTTTAGACATTTATTAGCCATCTTTTTTATTTTTGTAGATCATATTAAATTTTGGATTATAATTAAAGATGATCTCAATTTTATTATTTCGCTTTACCTTGGTCAGCAACGGCTTGAACTGCCTTTTGGATTTCTTCAGCGTCCCCAAGATAATAATGCTTTACTACTTTTAAATCCTCATCAAGTTCATATA
>JAHQWS010000052.1 GCA_029856295.1 Promethearchaeia archaeon | reverse complement strand
GCTTAAGATTTGGTACACTTGATAAACCCTCCTCCATCATTTTACTCTCATCAATCTGACTCCACATTCGTTTGTCCATTAAACTCCAATCAATTTTCTCTACATTAAAATCAATTCCTACCTTTTTAGCATGTTGAGCTTCTCGAATTAGATCTGCTGGATGAACAAGTACTTTAGATGGAATGCACCCACGGGTCAAACATGTTCCGCCTAATTTTGTGTCTTCTATTAACGCACATTTAAGGTCCATATTAAGGCCAACATTTAAAATATTTAGCCCGGCTCCGCTCCCTATAACCACTAAATCAAATGATTCCATAAATTCAATTTTATTTAAATCATATTTAAAGTTTATAGTAATGTTTTAAAAGATGATTTAATCCTCATGAGAAATTAAAATCCCGAAAATTTGAAATCACGATTTATTACTAAAAAATAATACAATCAGCAAGAGTGGAGTTATCAGTATAAAATAAGAAATAAAAAAGAGAATAAGTGAAAAATCATTATTCTCTTCGATTTAACCTTTAATTACTTCTACTAATTTTGGGAAAATTCTGGGATAATGCACTGCCATGCAGTGAACGCCATCTAATAGCTTCTTAGACTTTAGCTCGGTGATAAAAGGTTTTAAGAACTCGTAATTTGCTTGATCATACGCTTCTTTTTGAGCTTTTTTATCCGTAATGTCTGTCTTTATTCGCTTCCATTTAGCAAGAACATCCTTTGGAACATCAACACCAGGAACAAACGTATCAAAACCTTTCGCAATCCCATAACTCTTCATAGGAAATAATCCAAGCAAGATAGGTACATTATATTTCCTAATTGCTTTTAAAAATTCAATTGTTTTATCTAAGTCATACACCACTTGGGTTTGAATGAATTCGACTCCAGCTTCTGCTTTTCTCCCGATCTTTAAAGCTTCAGCCTCCATTGGATTTGAATTTGGATTTGCAGCAGCACCTACATGTAAAGTTGGAGGACATTCAATTTCGTGACCATTAATGGATTTCTTATCGACCATCTCACGCACGAGTTTTACTAATGTTGCGGAGTCAAGATCAAAAACAGGTTTGGATTCTTTAACATCTCCCAGATTTGTATGGTCTCCTGTTAACGAGAGCACGTTTCTAATCCCTAAAGCATGAGCCCCCATAATCATTCCTGCAAGACCTAATTTATTGACATCTCTTACAGTTTGCTGCCAAATAATTTCTAAACCGGTTTCTCGTTGGATAATTGCTGATGCCGCTAAACTATTAATTGTAACAATACCTAAAGGACTATCAGTCACATTAGCTGCTACCACATAAGGGGCCATCTCTTTTGCTTCTTGAATTGTGTGTGAGAGATCACACGTTTTTTCTGGTTCAAGTTCACCCGTGAGTATGAACTCACCCTTTTCTAACATTTCTCCTAACTTTGAATATGCCATTTTTTTTTTCACCTCCTACCTAAAAACTACCTCTCTTTGATGACCAGATTCGCTCCAGTCTCTTGGCTCTCTTAATTTTGTAAACAGATCTAATCTCCCTAACGCTTTCAGGCGTTCATAAATTAAAACCCAACCACAATCATTTTCATAATTCCCGACTTCGCATTTTCCATCCACCATCCCACCACAAGGACCATTCATCAGCCCCTTAGCACAAGTTGCAATTGGACATATACCTCCCGTTTCGTTTAAGAGACAATCACCACAACCTTGACATCGCATGTAAAAGCGACCTATTCTTTCCGTCATACCCATAAATTGTGTGTCATTTGCGGTAATTACAAGCTTAGTTGGATATTTATCACTTAAAACAGTAAGTATCGATTGAGCGCCAAGACCACAGCTTGCAGTTAAAATCGCATCGGCTTCTGCTATTTCATCTGCCATCCTTCTTATCTCTTTTTTCATAACCCGATTATCGCAGACATCTTCTATTACAGCTCCAATTACAATATCATACCCTTTTTCCTCTAAAATATCAGCCCAATATTTTAAACCATCAGTACCGCCTGTTTGGCATAATGCGGCACATGTCCCACAGGATATAATAGCAACCTTATTTACGTCTTTCAATGCTTCCAATACTTCAGGGACTTCCTTCTTCGTCGTTATTACGACCAATTTTTTATTTTCACCATCCTTTACATTTATGTATTTAATTTTCTTATAAAAGTACTATTCCTATGATAAAAAAAGTAAAACAAATATTAAAATGTGATCAATTTGTGACGCAAAAGATCTATTTTTTTGAAATTCAAAATTTAAATGATTTGATTTCGAAACGAAATGATAAAGTTTAAAAATGATTTTTATCGAAATTTTATGATTAAAAATATTGGCAAAGTAAAAAATTTGACGAAAAAAATTATCAAAATACTTTGTAATAAATTGGAAATACTTTTACAAATGAACTAAAATTGAAATCAATAGATTTAGTATTAAAATAAAAAAAAAGGTAAATATTGAAGTATAGTAAAAGGAATATTAAATGATCGAATTTAATATTTAAATTTTTTTCCATTCCATTAATTTACTGTATTTCGGAAATGATAATCCACATTTACAATCTCCTTTTAGTTCTAAGAACCATATCGAAATCAAGTTATCAAACGATGTAGGGGTGGTTTTGGACTATTTTCACGTGCATTCGAATCAACTGCTCGATCTCTTTTAATTGTTGGCGTTGGCTCTCTTCACAGAATGCAAAGGCAGTCCCTCCCGCGCCTGCTCTTGCCGTCCGGCCGATGCGATGTAAATAGGTTTCCGGTACATCTGGTAAGTCAAACTGGATGACATGTGAGATATCATCTACGTCAAGGCCGCGCGAAGCAACATCGGTAGCTACCAGTACGCGAGTTTTTCCAGTGCGAAAGTTTTTAAGCGCAATTTGACGTGCAGTTTGTGATTTATTTCCGTGTATCGGCTCGGCGCATATACCCTTCCTTTGCAGGTTCTTAACGACTCGATTCGCGCTGTGTTTGGTGCGCGTAAAAACCAGCGCTCGTGTAATAGTTGATTTGGCGAGTAAATATTCCAACAATGCTTGCTTTTTCTCTTTCGATATAAAAAATGCTGACTGTTTAATAATTTCCAAGGTGGGTTGGTCGGGAGATATATTTATTTCGACGGGATCATGCAAAATAGTTTTTGCGAGTTCAATTATTTCACGAGGTATTGTAGCAGAAAAAAGTAAGGTCTGTCGGTTCTTTTGTGGCACCATTCTGACGATGTAACGAATATCGTGGATGAAACCCATATCGAGCATTCTGTCGCCTTCGTCCAAAACCAATACCTCGACATGGCTCAGATTTATATGTCCTTGCCTCATCAAGTCGAGTAATCGACCGGGTGTTGCAGCCACAATATCTACACCGTGCTGTAATGCTCGCACCTGTGGATTCTGTCCAACACCACCGTAAATGACAGTGTTTTTTAGTCCTGTAAACTTTCCATAAATGCTGAAACTATCCCCAATCTGGATCGCCAGTTCCCTCGTGGGTGAAATCACTAAAACCCTTACTCGACGTCGGATTTGTTTCTTGATGTTATTTACGACATTCGATCGGTTTTGATTGTCTGAGGTTTTACCCAATTGCTGCAGGATAGGAAGCGCATATGCTGCAGTTTTACCCGTTCCCGTTTGAGCACACCCTAGCAAATCCTGCCCCTTCAGGACAATAGGAATTGCCTGGGCTTGAATTGGTGTCGGTTTCACATAGCCGGCATCTCTTATTGCGCGTAATATTTCTGGGCTTAGGTCGAGATCAGTAAAATTTATACCAATACCATCTTGATCGGACTGCAGTGCTTCGTTTTCTTCGACGAGCCGTTTTATTTCAAGAGCAGCGAGTCCTTTTTCTTGTTTTTGGATTTTGAAAGTAATGCGATCGCCAGTGACGATTTGTACATCCTTGTGCAGTTGCAGTGCAGTATGGTGTAAATAAACATCTTCACCGTTCATATCGGATGTAATAAATCCAAATCCTTTCTTTTCATTATACCATTTGACCGTTCCGGTCATTCTATGTATTTCTTTTAACATTTTTATTTTCATTTTTCTTTCTGTTGTGGGTTTTTCTTTTACCTACGCTCATATAAATTGTTCTCCTTTTATTTTGGAAAAATATATGAGCGGGTTTTATCATAAAAATAATTAAATACCCCATCTCAGAAGAAAAAATCATAATTGATGCAATTTTCTAAAAAGCATCTTAATATTCGACGAATAAATCTTCAATTTTGAATTTAGAAGTAATAATTACTAAAAAATAACCCATAATTTAGTAAAAAAGAGTTACATTGCCTATATACTCTTGGTTTTTGAAAAATCTTTTTTTTATATATTGACAATGGTTGTATCAGATTAGGAAAAAGCTTGAATTAAAAAATGTTTTAAGTTTTAAAAAAAGAAGCGTATTTTACTAGCTTATTGTTTAGCGCTAATTATTTCTTTCACTCGCCCAATTTTACCGCTTCTCAACCGAACTTTAATCCCATAAGGGTGATTAGGAGAGTTTGTAAGCACATCTTTGACTATACCCTCGGTTAACTTACCAGATCGCTGGTCTTTCTTTAATACTATTAAAACTCGCATGCCTGATTTGATGTCTACTCGCTTTGTTCCCTTCAATTTAATTCCTCAAGCCATTTGTGGGTCTTGTTTAATATGATAATAGTAACTTTCATTTTATTAATTACGAATCATAAATTTTGATAACAGAAAATAAAAGTTTAAGTAGAAAATTTAAAAAAAAAAAGTAAGAAAATTATTTATATGGGTAACCCTCCACCAGAAAGCATTCTAGACAGAGGTGTGGCTAATCCGCCAAGGATAGATCCCATGGAGGTTAACTTCTTGATTTGGCTTAAAAGATCTTTTGTAACCTTCACGGCTCTTGTTTTTCCTTCTATAATGATACCATCTTCGGTTTCTAAAAATATTTGAACTGTTTGTTCTCCTAATATGTTTGGTTCTAAAGAAAGCCATGTAGTATCACCATTCTCTAACATAGTGGATAATACGCTAGCGATATCAATTGCGCCTTTAGCAATTAATGGAATGGGTTGGTTTGGGATTTCGAAAGAACCTCTTCCCTCGACTTCAATATCTATTTTCACTTCATCTGGGTCAAATCCAGGTGCGATCACTCTGAGTTTGTATTTTTTACTATCTTTAGCATTGTTATAGAGAAAGATCATAATATTTAGCTCAGTACCTTTGAACACAACTTCTTGAGCAGATGAATCCATATAGATTAGATCTTTAGAAACTCGTTCAATGTTATCGGACAAGTCAAGTTGCAGGCGATCAATGATGTTGAAAAAGCCGGGATTGTAAAATTTGATATATTTGAAAAGCTTGGCAACATCGTCAAGAGAAAAATACCAAGCACCATCTACAAATAAACCCTTTTCGATATCGAATAATTCAGAATCAACATTAATAACTTCTTTTAATTCATCAGAAAATTGTTCTCTTGTTAATACTCCTTGATAATTTAAGTAATACAAGAATAATATACGCTCCATGGCAAAAGTTATTGGTAATTCGTCTGGTTCATCTTGTTTGATCTTTTGTACAAAACCAGAAACTAAAATTTGGTTAAGTCCTGCTACATATTCATCCCATTTCAAATAAGTTACGGGATCTAAATGATTGGCAAAAATCTCTGAAAAGAAGTTATCAAGAAAGATTGAGTGTGTCGCGGGCCTATAGAAATCGGATAATCCATTAACATCATGTATGTTTAAGTTTAAAGAGCGAATTAACAACGCTAATCCAAAACCAAATAACGCAAATCCGATTGCGGCATACCCTATCTCAAGTAAGCCTATCAGGAGCATAGATAAGAATAAACCTAATGCAACAAAGCACAATAATGCTATGATTTTTAGAAAATTTATTACTCCTTTGACATTATTATAAAGCAAATCAAAACCTTCCAAGCTGTCGATGGGCCTTCCTCTTTTCCTCTCAAACGCTAATCGCTTGTTTAATGAAGTTTTTGTATATGAAGCACCGTAAAATAACATAATTGAGTTAATCGCGTAGAGAAATAAGATAAAATAGAAAACACCTGCCACGATAAAATCAACTAATCTTACTACGCTAAATATCGCCAATAATGTAATCATCACCATAATCCAAGGAAGTATAAGAAGTAGGTATCTTCCGATGCCACTCATGTATTTCGTAAGCTTTTTTTGGGTACGTTCCCTTTTTATTGTTTTCGCTAATTCCATTTTTAATTGTTCTTCCATTTAAATTTCAACCTTTAAATTGGAGTTTTTTTTAAATAAGTAGTTAGTTAGAATAATAGAACTCGTTATTTATAATATTAATGCATAAAATATAGTTAACGAAATTGTTAAATAGTGTTTGGGATGTGATGTATGTGTAGTGAATTGTCCCTCAAATGTCATTGAATTAAAACCTGAAAAAAGAGAAAAAGTTCATAAGGATATTATGGAATTAGTTCTAAAGATTGGAAAAGAAATGGATTTAGATTTTTTTTCTTTATTTTTTTCCCTTCAATTGCTTTTTTGTTTCTAAAATCTTCGCATACAATTCTTCTTCTGTTTCTGGAGGTATGGTTATGTTATCTTTTTTCCGAAGTTGGATGGCTTCCACTGGGCAAGTTATTACACAATTTCCACATCCAACACATCGCTTTTGGATTACTCTAGAAACATCATTCACTAGCTTCAAAGCATTCAATTGACATCGATCTATACAAGTACCACAGCCCGTGCAAATATCAGGATCTACTTCCGCGTAGTAGTTGGTAGCATGAAATTTGGTAGGACGAGAAAGCACATTCATACCCACTAAAAACATGCAACAATCTTGGCAGCAGCAACAAATAAAACTCGGATTTTTAGAGTTTCCCGCATTTAGAACCAAACCGTCCTTCTTCACGTTTTCTAAGATTTCAAGTGCCTCTTTCTTAGTTATCTGGCGTCCTAATCCTTGATCGATATAATGTTGTGCAAATTCATTAAAGATCAAACATGTTTCACGCAGATTTGTTTGTTTACACGGATGATTAAAGAGGTCTGTAACTTTTCGACACATGCATGTTGCCACAGCTATAGGTCCATAAAGGTTTTCAATTACTTTTCTGACTTCTTCATAACTGGGAGCGTGATGTTCTGGCGTTAGGCTTTTTTCGACCGGTATTGTACGAAATTGGGAGATTTTTGTACCGAAGAATTCCATACTATACCCCTCTTTCATAAATTGCGAAAATTCTCGAAGCCACTTTGTATTAACATTGTTCAGCTGTAATTCATAAATGCCGATGGCAAACATCGCATTTGCATAATATTTTTTGACATATTCCTCTTGAAACATAACAGTCCCTTTCTTGAACATTGTATCTAAGATTCGCTCTAACTCTTCGATTGAAATTCCCAAGTCTTTCACACGCTCATAAATTACATCTAAAGAGTCAAAATCTTTGGACCATGCGAATTTTAATTTTGTGGCGATTTTTGCTTCTTCAGGAGTGAAAAAGTTTTTTAATAGGCGAAGTTCTACTCCCGATTTTGTAGGAGGAAATCCAACGGGCATCTCATCGAGATGTTGTTGCAGTTCTCGGTATACATTGGAATCTTCTACACTCCCATTTAAGTTTTCTTCAGACATATTAAGATTATAGGATCTTTTTTATTTTTAGGCTTTAAAGTACAAATAAAATTAGTTTGCATGGGAAAATTAACCATGGTTAAAAAAAGTTTTAAAATAAATATAAAAAAATGGTTAATTAAACTTCAATTGCTTCTACTTTCCTTTCATTTTCATCTTTGCTTCTAAGATCTTCTCGAACATATCTTCTTCATTTTCCGGTAACTCATCTACTTTATCTTTCTTAATTAAAGTTATAGCCTCTTCGGGGCATACTACAACACAATTTCCGCATCCTATGCATCGTTTAATATTTACCTTAGATATTTCCTTTCTACTTTTTATTGCGTCCAATTGACATCGTTCTATACAAGTTCCGCAACCGATACATAACTCAGGGTCGATTTGAGCATGATATCTGGGTTGTAAAAATTGAGCAACATTAGGAAATTCCTTTAAGCTACTTAAAACTCCGCAACAACACCCACAGCAGCTACAAATAAATCCCGGTCGTTTAGTATTCTCTCCTTGTAGAACCAATCCTTCTTCCTCATTTTTTCTCAATACTTCAAGCGCCTCTTCTTTGCTAATAGCCCGCCCCCAGCCTTCATTTATATACATCTGTGCAAAGTCTCCGAATCCCATACAAGTTTCTTTTCTAGATGTTACCTTACACGGCTCTTCATTCATTTCGTGCGCCTGCCGGCAGATACAGTCTATTAGGACAAGCGGACCTTCAATGTTTTCAACAATTTTTGTCAATTCATCATAAGTTGGTAAATGATGCTCGGGGCTAACACTTGTTTCTACCGGAACTGTACGGAATTGCGAGATACCATAACCAAATAATTCTAGTCCAAAAGCTTCTTCGGCATATTGAGACATATCTTCTAAAAATTCCTTTGTAAGCTTATTTACTTGGTATTCATACATACCAATGACAAGATAAGCATTAGCATATAATTTTTCTCCTTCCCTTATTTTATAATGAATAGAGCCTTTACTAACTAAATTATCGAGTATAGTCTTTAATTCACTAAGGGATCTGACTAAATTCTTTACCCGGTCATAAATAGTCTCCACGGATTCAAACTTATCGCTAAGCCTTGTCGCGATTTTTGCCTCTTCAGAAGTAAAGAGATGTTTTAATAGGCGGATGTCCACCCCTGATTCTGTAGCCGGAAAACCAACGGCAAATTTATCGAGGTGCTGCTGTAATTCTCGATACATGTCCAATGTTTCTTCTAACATTTTTAAATCACATTTTTGTAAAATTTGAATTTCTATTGAAGTACTTTAAGTTACCTACTCTTTTAAAGATTTCAACAAAAATTTCTCTTTTTTTTATTAGAATATGCAATATTTTGCCTTAGGATACGTTTAACATAAAATTTTGATCTAAATAAAGAAAATATTGGAAATTGATTATGATATATGATCACAAATTATGATTTTTTACTAAAATTTCGACAATCTTTTTTGAATATTTAACGACTTTTTCATTATTAAAATATATGAAATGGTGCGGAGAACGTCAGACCTTTTCCGAAAAGATTTATTTTTCTCTTTCAAAAATTTTTCGAAGGAAATTATTTCATTTTAAAACATTGATGAACTATTGATTTCTTTTTTTCGTCATAATCATAACTTAAAATTATCGCATTTCGATATATATTCT
>JAHQWS010000051.1 GCA_029856295.1 Promethearchaeia archaeon | reverse complement strand
CTATAGTGATTACGTGGGTATATAATAACAATCAAAACAGCACTTTAACGGCCATCCTCCTCCACTTTATGGCTAATTTCACCGGACAACTTTTAGACCCATCGGGATTCGCATTGGTTTATAGAACGATATTTAATATACTCATCACTATTCTAATCGTCTATTTTTGCGATCCAAAAACTCTTACAAGGGAAATTAATGAGAGTCCACTCTAATACGGAGTAAATTATTTGTAATAAATACGCTTAATTATCTTTTTTTCCTTTTTTTGCCAGAGAATTATTAGAAGATATCAACATAAAAATCACAAGTCATATTATTAAATTAATTATTTTGAATTATTCGCAATTAAATAACTTCTATTACGTCTTTAAAAATCGTTAAAGTTTTCCATTCATCCAGCCAATCCTTTCTGTTTCTCGATTATCAAAGGAAGGAACAAACGGCTTGAGATCTAAGACGGGTGTTTGATCAATTAGATCGAGATTTTTAACCCGCAGTATATTTTTATTTATACTCAGAAGTTTCAGAATGGAAACCCCTATTGGATTTGGCCGCCAAGGAGAACGAATCGCGAAGATCCCATGCTTCACATTACCCCAATGAGTTGTAGATTGCAATGGCACAGGAGTCCTTACTAAGTGAAAATAGGATATGCAGGTTATATATTCGAACCCCTCAAGGTCTTTTAACCCTTCCGCAAATTCCTCAAAGACTTCGATGGACCCCTCAACATCTGAAAAATTTGGTTGAACCGGATTACCACCGAGAGTTTTAAGCGGTGAGTGTATTCTTCCTATTGGTTGAAGTTCAATTTTTTTCATGACTCTCGCTAAATATAATACTAGGTGCCCTATTATTTTAATGCCCATCATTTTTCCCTAAAGCTTATAAACATATCCGAATTAAAAATCAAGAAACCTATAATAGCAAGATTAATTGCTTGAGGCCTATAGTCCTCTGTCCATAAAATTCTAATTTCCTTATTTTACCTTTTAGGACACTATAATAATGAGATTAAAAATTAAAATGAAATATTTTAATTCTACATTTTTATTTTGCTTAAAGTGTCATCAAGATAGTAAATATTTCCCGGCTCGAGTTCTTCCTTTAGCGCATTTGCTAACGAATATCTAAATGCCCATACTTCTACATTCTTACCCAATTCTTTCACTTTCTTAACAACAGGTACAAAATCCCCGTCTCCTGATACCAATATCGCCGTATCATATGCATTTTCATAAGCAAGGGAAACTATGTCAATCGCGATTTGGATATCAATTTTCTTCTCAATGGCATCATTGGCCGCGATTTTATCAAAACTCGCTTTAATGAAATATCCACTATGCTCGCTTAAATCCTCATACCACTTTTTTTTCACTGGACTCATAGGATACACGACGCCCTCATACAAAAAGATATCCTGTAATCTTCGCCCTTTGGTTATAATAATTTTTAGTTTCTCATAATCTGCCTTGATATTATACTTCCGAAAGCCTTGGAAAATATTACTATTATCTATAAATATTATGATACGCTCCATTTAAGAAACATACCTCCTTATCTCAAAAGAAGAATAATGATTGAATGGTAATAAACATAATAAAAAAAGATAATTAAAAAAAAATGGGAATCTAAAAGAAGTAATAAAAACTACGAAAAATAAGCCAAAAATCCTATTTACATGAGTAATATTCTTCTAAAAATTCCTTTTATTAAAGTTGCTAATTCTCTATTTTAATTATTTCTTAGTATAATTAATAAGATCTTCGGCCATAACTACTCTGTCGAGGTCCCTTTTTCGTGACCACCACATTGCTTGCTTGGGGTCCTTTTTGCCCTTCGCTAACGTCAAATTCTACAGTATCTCCCTCATAGACTGTCTTAAACTCGCCTTCCCCTGCTTCAATCGCAGAGAAATGAAGAAATACGTCATCCGAGCCATCAGTGGGGGAAATAAAACCGTAGCCTTTCTTATTATTAAACCACTTTACGGTGCCTTCTACCATTTTTAAAACCTTTTTCTACATCTGATACGGTAATCAAAATTGTACCATTAAGATTTTAAATGATCCATTTGTAATAAGGTTTGTGTTGCCATGTGCAAAATCTCCATTTATTTACTAAGAAAAAATCAAAAAAAAAATATTAGTTAATTTTTATTTATTTACTTAAAACCTTCTCTTTCTTCGATTCGTGTAATTTAATTACTTCTTTTGTCAATTCTTCGTACATTTCTTTTGTTAACGGGTAAAATCGCATTGAATTCAATCCAATTATCAGGAAAATCGCGGGAAAAATCATCATCAAGCTTCTTAAGCCAAATATAGTCTTTTCAGATGGACCAACCGGATCAAAAATCGCCCACACTACGCTATTAAAAACAAGCGCAATCGCGATAAATACTACGACAGTGTTTAACTTCTCGTTATTTCCATTATTCAAGCTTCCCTAAGTATCCTTAAATTGTTATCTTCTAGATACTTCTCTAAGTCGTCTGTGTTATCCTCAATCATTGCCGTATCAAAAGTAGATTTTACTTCATCTTTAACCCAATTAACGTTGATATCGTTCTCAAGCTTCAAATCGGGCCTCTTAAAAATCCAATTTAATTTACAATCCCGATTACAAAAATAGGTAATAGATGGCTCTTGGCAAATATTTATATGTACAACTCGTTTTCTTTTCCAGGTTTTCTTTCCTTTCCAGGCGAGCTCTGCTCCACAATAACGACAATAACCATATAATAAAGCCATATTCTCTCCCTCCATACCTGATATTGTTTTTATAATACTTATCTACCCCGCATCATCATTAAGGAAATGTTACTACTTTTTAATTGGTTTTGTAATTGGAATAATTTTTTTTATAGATATTTGAGAGTTACGATATGAAAGTATTTATATCTATTTGTCTTTCTCTTTTTTTACCCGAGCTGAAGGTTTGTATAAATCAATCAACTCTTGCCATTTATAACATATGATGAATTAATAGTCATTTTAAAAACATAGCTATAAATATCTAAAGAAGAATAAATAAAATTAAAATAAAATTAAAACTCGGGAAATCTTATGGAAAAAAAAGAATTAGAATCCTCGGATAGTTATGAGAGTTATGATTTAAAAACCCGATTTGCATTTAGTGTTGGTGAAATTACAGACACTGTCGCATATCAAGGATTTCAGGTAATTGTATTTGTTTTTTATTTCTCTGTAGTAAAACTTCCTGTAATTTGGATTAGTATAGGATTTATAGTTTGGTCAGTTTGGAATGCGATTAATGATCCAATCATAGGCGTTCTCTCCGATAAGACCAATACACGTTGGGGGCGCCGTATCCCTTGGATGATGGCCACCGCTGTTCCATTAAGTCTTATATGCTTCTTCTTATGGACCCCTCCGATGACCACGAATCAAATGAATTTTATCTATTTTGTAGTGGTACTCTTTCTTTTTGATACTTTCTTTACAATGTACTCCTTGAATCATGTGTCGTTATTCCCTGAAATGTTTATCAAAGAAGATGAACGGGCGGAAGTTAATGTCATGAGAATGATTATCGCTATAGTAGCATTAATAATGGTGTTTCTCATTCCTTCCATATTAATCGAGGACATGGCAAATCAACATGGTTATGACTATACCATCACGCAATATCATACCGTCGGATTAATCTTCGCTATAATAGTAGGAGTGACAATTTTCACTACCATCAAATGGGGATCAAAAGAACGAGTTGAATTCGCCAAAGATTTTAAAAGCGCCCCATCTTTTAGGAAATCTATTAAATTTACATTTACTAATAAAGCATTTGTGTTTTTCATTATTGCTTGGTTATGTATGGCTACCGTGCAAAGTATATTGCCTATGTTAATTCCGCTTTATGCAACTTATGTACTTGAAGTCACTGCGGAGAATTCTATTATGATAGGTTTATTACTCTTAACAGCTTTTCTTGTTGGCATAATTTCTTTACCCCTATGGATGAAAATTAGAAAAATCTGGGGGTTATGGAAAATGTCATTGATAGATTTTGTTGTTTTTGCTTTTGCCTTGACTTTCTTTCTATGGATAGACGATCTATTGATGGCTTTTATTACCATGGCTCTTGGTGGAATTGGGATTGGGGGATCGATGTATATCCAAGACCAACTTTTAGCACAAATTATTGATGATGATGAGCTCAATCACGGAACAAGACGGGAAGGTGGTTTTTATGGTATTTGGGCATTCGTAATGCGGTTTTCAGGAGTAATTGTTATCTTGCTCATAGGGATCGTATTTTCTGGCACGGGATGGGGAGAATTTACTCCAAAACCCGGTGCTGAAGTGATTTGGGGTTTACGCATCTTGATGGGATTGGTACCAGCAGTTGTTCTCGCAATCGGATTCCTCGCATTATGTTTTTATCCAATTCATGGAAAAAAATTAGAAGAAAATTTAATAAAGAGAGCAAATCTTCATTCAGAGAAAAGTACGGTAAAATAAATTCCCACTTATCAAAAATTTTTTTTTACTTTTTTTTCTCATTAATGAGAGGATGGTTTAGGTGTAATACTTATAGCGTACGCTGGGCTTCTTTCCAATGCTTTTGGAGCACTAATAGTAAGATCCTCCCCTTTCTGAACCCACTTAATTTCTTCATTGTATCCTAGCCAATTAATAATAGCTTTTTTTGCCAATTCGAGCGATTTAATTATCACTGAAGATTGTGTAGGAGAATCCAGTAAAATAGCAAATAACGTTTCTGCTTTTTGCGTAAATCTTACTTCAATCCCTTCTGTGGTTATACCCTCTGCCCTTATCCATGGTCGGGTTCCAAATATCGCTTGACCATTTGTCTCAAGCCAGCTACCCAATCCTAACACACAATTCTTTTGAACCTCTGGAATCGTCCCATCTGCCGCTGGACCTAAGTTCAGAAGAAGATTGCCATTTTTGCTTACAATATCTACAAATAATCGCACTAATTCCTCAACTTTTAAATATTCCTCAGGCTTTTCGGCCTTATTGTAACCAAATGACGTCCCTAATCCTCTTGTTGCCTCCCACTTTTGTTCCACGATATCATGATATGAGGAATATTCCGGAGTTGTGAAATCGCAGTGCGGAGGGTTTGGAGTGACTATACCCTTAGTTAAAAACATCCGTTTGACATACCAACATACTATTTTTCGACCGATTTTAGTGTTCGCGAATTTACTAAGAAATTTTGAGACCTGCATCCACCGATCATTCACAACCCCTTCGGGAATTTTATTATAGTAGTAGGCAAACATTTCGGCGAGGTTTGCGTCCCGTGGATAACCGATATCATTCCAAAGAATCGAAGGCTTGTATACATCAATTAATTCCTTCCAGTGTGCAGAATTCATCTCTATATATTCTGGGCTATTTGGCGCTCTCGCGAATTCGTCAACTACATCTTTAATGTCAAATTCCATAAACGTCGAATCAAGCGCACTCGAATAATAAAGACCCATTTTCATGCCTTTCCCTCTCACTGCTTTTGTCAACTCTCCTACAATATCCCTACTCGCAAAAAAATTCTTTTTCTTTGGATTAGGATATTTACTCGGCCATAACAAAAACCCATCATGGTGCTTTGTGACAAGGACCACATATCTCGCACCGACTTTCTTAAATATCTCCGCCCATTTTTCCGGGTTCCATTTTTGAGCTGCTTCATTAAACATGGGCATGAAGTCATCATAGGAAAAGTCCTTTCCATAGGTCTCAATATGATACTTTTGTGTGGGGCTGTTGGTAATCTTCATCGTGTTAAGATACCATTCCGCATAGGGATTATGCGCATAATAGGCAATCCATCCCTCTTTCGCTAAGATTTTAAGATTCTCGCCTTTCCCGGAAGGAGCGAATGCGGGAACGCTAAAAAGGCCCCAATGGATGAAAATACCAAGTTTTGCATCATGAAACCACTCCGGAACTTCATGCTTTCTTACGGATTTCAAGGTTGGCTGGAATTTTTCAGACATTTTTTATATAACCTCCAATCTATATTCAATTAATAAAATTCTTTTAATGAATATATATCATCTTATCTTATTTAATATTTAAAATCCAGAAATTGATTTAAAAAAGGATTATAAGGATAGAATGACTAACAGAGCTGAACGAACTAAAAACCCGAATGGAACCTTAGAAATATTGGAAAAGGATTTTTATGAAGATCTCAAAGGATAATTATTATTTCAAACTATTTGAAGAGTACTTTCGCCTCTGGTCGCGAATTAAATAAAATATTACTGATGGTTAATGTTTAACAATAAAAAATTAAATACTGAAAAAAGCAAATTAGCGAGTAGATTAAGCTCACTCTTAAAAAAAAAGAAAGAATAAACAAATTACGTAAGCAATGTGAACGTACATTTAAACAAGGTTTGATGTCTGAAGAAAAATTTTTTAGAACGTATAAAAACTTAATGTTAAGTTTTTATCGCATAAAAAGCGAAATTTCTAAGATAAAACAAAAGGATATATATACTAGTTCATGATTGGGGGTGAAGAAATTGTTGGGTTTAGGTTTGAATTGTCTGAAAGCCCGCATAAAGAGGAGAAATTACCGGAAGGATATAAAATATAATCCTCCTACGACCTAAAACGCTAAAAAAGCTTTTATACTTTCTTTTTTTTTAAAAATAGAAATAATCTTCTAAGTATAACACTTAAATAGATGGGTTGTATTATTATTGGTTACCTAAATTTTACCAAAAAGGGAATTTTGTGCAAATCCAAAAAATTTATTTTATATAATAAAATGTGGGGTGGAAAGTATGCCAGTGGCAAGCGTCACGATTGCGAAATTAAAACCTGATGTGTCGGTTGATGAGGCCAGAAAGGTATGGGACGATAACATGATTCCAGCGATCAAGGGAGAAAAAGGATTTATGGGTGGATTTTTATTGGTAACTGAGGACAAGAGTGATGCCATAGCATTAGTATTATATGCGACTAGAGCTGACGCGGAAGCAGTACAAAAAAGCGGATTATATCGAAAGCAAGTTGCTAAATTTGCCGCGTTTATCGCTTCCGTATCAGAGCGGAAGGTTTATGACGTGAATAGTGAAATCACCATCTAGTAAGCTAATATTTGAAGTTTTTCAATTCAAATCATTTTCAATCATTATCCTGATTGAAAATTTTTTTTTTCAATTTTATTTAAGTTTCTTTCTATTTTCGGAGATTAAAATGTTTACTTCTAGCTTAAAGGTTTATCATAATTAAGAAATTAATTATATTTCTTCTTCAATGGTTTCAATAGTCAGATATATTTTAAGTAAAAACTTAAAGAGTTTTTAAGATTTATAGTAGTAATTTATTAATTAAAGTTTGAGAGAAGAATTTATGACAATTTTATTAAATCCTAAACAGCACGACCGCTATTATCCAGATGAGCGATCAAGGGAAATTATGCGTAAAACGATTGAGTTTTTCGAAAACAAGGGGAAAGCGAAAATTAAGGAAGATGATCATAAACGAGTGTGGTATTCAGATTTCCTCGAGTTTCAAAAAAATTACAAAATTTTTGCACAATTGTTAACTCCTGCTCCATATGGCGAGGATGAAAATTATCGCTGGGATACGTGGCGTATTTGTGAATTTAACGAAATTCTCGCATTTTATGGGCTCGGGTATTGGTATACATGGCAAGTCTCCATTTTGGGACTTGGTCCCATTTGGATGAGCGAAAATGAAGATGCTAAGAAGAAAGCAGCTCAATTACTTAGAGAAGGAACAATCTTTGCATTCGGACTCTCAGAAAGAGCTCATGGCGCAGATATCTATGGAACTGAGATGTCACTTACCCTGCAACCAGATGAGACGTATAAAGCTAATGGAGAGAAGTATTACATTGGCAATGGGAATGAAGCGGAAATGGTTTCGATTTTCGGGAAGTTAGCTGATGAAAATGGAAATATCCCTGCCTATGATATGAAAAATAAAGATCAATATGTGTTTTTTGTTGCAAATTATAAGCATAAGAATTATGACCTTATAAAAAATATCTGTGACAGCCAAAATTACGTAGCAAATTTTGCACTTCATGATTATCCCATAACTGAAGAGGACATTCTTTCTAAAGGAGAGGATGCCTGGAGTGCTGCACTCAATACTGTCAATGTCGGTAAATATAATCTGGGTTGGGCATCCATTGGAATTTGTACACATGCATTTTATGAAGCTATTCATCATGCAGCATATCGTAGACTCTACGAAATGTACGTTACCGATTTTCAACATGTAAAACAGAATTTTGTGGATGCCTATACTCGTCTGGTTGCTATGAAATTATTTGGATTAAGAACATCAGATTATATGCGCATAGCTTCTAAAAAAGATCGACGCTACTTACTCTATGCTCCCGTAATGAAGATGAAAACTACTACTCAAGGTGAAGTGGTGATCAATCTCTTATGGGATGTGATTGCCGCAAAAGGGTTTGAAAAAGATATGTACTTCGAGAGCGCCGCAAGGGACATTCGCGCCTTACCAAAGCTCGAGGGCACCGTTCATGTCAACATTGCCTTGATCCTTAAATTCATGATGAGTTTCTTTATGAATCATAAGGCTTATGAAGAGGTACCAAGACAAGATCAAGCCAAAAATGATGATTTTCTTTTTAATCAAGGTCCCACTCGGGGACTAGGACGTGTTCGGTTGCATGATTGGAGACCCGCATTCGAGAAATTTCTCGATCTGCCCAATGTTAAAATTTTCTTGGAGCAAATTGAAACGTACCACCTTCTAGGTACAAAAGCAACCCCTAATGCCGAACAACAAAGAGACCTGGATTTTATGCTCTCTGGAATTGGTGAAATCTTTTCCCTAATAGTATATGCACACCTTATCATTGAAACAGCTCCAATCTACAATATAGATAATGATACTTTAGACCAAATCTTTGATTTTCTCATACGAGATTTCTCTAACTTCGCATTAAGCCTTTATCATAAATCTAGCACTACCCCTGAACAAATGGAATATTGCTTAAAAATGATAAAAAAACCCAATGTCGATCAAGAACGATTTACCAGAGTCTGGAACGTAGTACACTCCTTAAAAGACGCCTATCAAATGAATGAGTAAGGATATCTCTAAAACAAAATAGACAGAAGAATTTTTAACAAATTTGCTTTTTTTTTTCAAGCTTGCCTAAGTATCTTTACTTTGTTATCTTTTAGATACTTCTCTAACTCTTCTGTGTTATCCTCAATTGCTTCCATATCAAAAGTAGATTTAACTTCTTCTTTAACCCAATTACCTTTGATGTCTTTATCAGTCTCCAAATCGGGTTTCTTA
>JAHQWS010000050.1 GCA_029856295.1 Promethearchaeia archaeon | reverse complement strand
GCTTTAATAGACTTAACAAATAGGTGTAATTTTAACTGTAACTTTTGCTTTGCCAATGTGCAGAAGGCGGGTTATTTAGTCGAGCCAACTTTTGAAGAAATTGAGAATATCATGGACCACTTCAGGAATAAGCCTATACCTGCGGTGAGTATCATGTTTTCTGGTGGTGAACCAACAGTACGAAAAGATTTTGCGCAAATATGTAAAATGGCAAAGGATAAAGGTTTTAAAGAGGTAATCGCGGCAACTAATGGGTATGGTTTCCAGAAAAAGAAGGGAGGTCTCGAATGGACTAAAGAAGTCTATGAAGCCGGATTGGATACTGTCTATTTACAGTTTGATGGAATCAATAATGTCACATATGAAAAAACTCGTGGTATCAAGAATTTAATGGAGTATAAAATGCGAGTTATTGAAAATTGTAGAAAAGTAGGACTTTCGTCAATCAACCTCGTTGCCACTATTGTAAATGGTGTAAATGACAATGAGATTGGAAATATCATTCAATTCTGTATTGATAATATTGATGTCATAAGAGGCATCACATTCCAACCAGTATCTTTATGTGGGAGAATCGCTGCTGAAGAGCTTCAAGAGTTAAGAATAACCAATGCTGATGTAATCAAAGAAATTGAAAAACAAACTAATGGTAAGATTAATATTGAAACCGCATGGTACCCTTTGAGCTCGATTGTAGAATTTGGACGAATTATCGCCTATTTAGCAGACGTAGATCCTATTGAATTTACCTGTCATCCAGACTGTGGTTTCGCAACCTATATGGTCATAGATCCTACTACAAACGAGATGGTCCCTATTACAGAATACCTTGATCCATTGGAGATTATAGATTTTTCGAATAAATTCTGGGAGAAAATTAAACATAAAGAAGAAAAGCCAATAGAATTCTTTTCAAACTTTTTAGGGGATTTTGGTAAAACATTGGATAAAGGGTTAGAATTCCTAGATAAGACTCAATTAAAGGCAAGATTTCTATTAGGGATGCTCCAATATATTAATAAACCAGGCAAACTTATGGAAATGTTTAGTAGAGTTTTAATAAATGGAGATTGGGAGAGTATTAGCTCTTTCACCCATGGAACTTTATTAATTTCTAGTATGCATTTTCAAGATGCTTATAATATGGATATTGAAAGGGTAAAGCGCTGTATTGTCCATTTTGGGGTGGCAATGCCCGATGGTTCAGTTCGCGAAATTCCTTTCTGTACACATAATACTTTACATAGAGCCGGCATAGAAAAGCAAATTGCTAAAAAATTGACCCAAAAAGTGAAAACTGAATTCGATACCAGCACAGGCCAAAAAGCAATTGAAGTTGAACCAGATATTATGCATAATGGCGGAATCGAGAAGGATGAATTAAAAAAATAGGTGATAAATAGATGGTTGAAGAGGAATCAGAGATAAAAGTAAGAGAATTAATTGAATTGAATACAACGGCAGCGAAAGATTATGAAGAAGCAATGTTAAATAGGGTAGAATATTTTGCCAAGAAGAACGCTGAAAAATCCGTTTTTAACAATTTCATTCAAAATACTGTAGTAAAAGGGCTGAGTACACTTTTAGACCTAAAAGTAAAAATTGATGAGTCTTTAGGCAAGGAAAACTTAAAAAAAGTCCATGATGTGCTTGACCAAGTTTTTTTATTTGGACTTTAAAACATTTTTTATTATTTATTTATGATTTTATTTTTTTTAAAAGCTAGCATATATTTAAAAGGAGATCTTTTCGGTCTCTTGAGTTAATATACCACATGGTTTATAGAAACCCCACGATTCTCTAAAATTCTTAAAGCATCTGGAATTGTCTCTAATTCTGTTCTATACAAAACAAGATAATTTAGAGAAGTTAGATTTTTAATTGTATTTGGTAATGTTAAACCTCTTATACAGCTTAATTCAAGTTTTTGAAGGTTGGATAGACTCCCTATTGATTTGGGCAGTTTAGATAATTTATTATGTCCTAAGTGTAATTCTTTAAGATTTTTAAGAGCTCCGATTGAATTGGGAAGAGATTCTAAATTATTAGCAAGGAGCCATAATATTTCAAGAGATTTCATGTTGCCTATTGATTCTGGGAGAGTCTTCAATTGATTGTCAGTTAAGTCTAAATGGATTAATTTTGATAAGTTTTTAATCGAATCAGGTAACGAGACTAATTGATTAGATCTTAAACTAAGCCATTCGAGATTTGTCAAATTTCCGATTGAGGTAGGTAAAGAGTCTATTTCGTTATCGTACAGATTCAATCTTTTTAAATTCTTTAATTGACATATTGATTCCGAAAAAGTTTCAAATTTATTGATCCCTAGATTAAGATAAGTAAGATTTGTAAGCAAAGAAATAGAGCTAGGAAGCTTATACAAGTTATTTCCATACAGTGATAGATGTTTAAGAAACTTCAAATTACATACAAAGGAAGGAAGTTTAGAAAGCCCACAATCACCGAGATTTAAACCAGTAATATTTCCATCCTTACAAGAAAAGCTTAGTTTCTTAGAGGTTCGGGTTTCCTTAACGCAACGAATTCTTCTATTAATAAGAGACTCAATTTTTTTTAGAATATTGACATCAGTACTATGAATTATAATACCTTTAAAATCCATCATAAACTTCCTCATAATATATTTACTTATTTATATAATAGCTATAAAAATCTACCTCTTAATTTGTTATGAATCAATTTTTGCTTAAAACTTTATTGATTAAAAACTGCCTTATTTTGGAAGCGCTTGCAGATATTCCCCATCGATGGTAAATATAGGATCATACTCTATTCTCAGCTGCATCTTTAACTGATTGGGAATCAGTCTCAGAACAAAGCCCTAAAGCATACAACAACTCTCTACCACATTTTTTATTATTTATTTATGATATGATTTTTTTTAATATTCTTTTTTAATTTTTTTTTTAAGCATTTTTTACAGCATTGAAAATTAAAAAAAAGTCCAAAATTTTTGGAATGAATGAATAAAGAAGTCAATTTGGATTTTCGAATGTAAAAAAATTAAGACGCATTTTTTATCGCTCGATCACGTTTTTTCTGATGGAGTTCAGCCATTTCATTTTTGATTTCGGTAATCTTATTTTTTGAGAGGGGATAGAAAATTATGCATATTCCTAAAATCCCAGTTGCAATCATAGGGAACACTGCCATTAATAGTCTAAGACCGAGAACCACATCGACACCTGGATTAGGGGTATATTCTTCCCATCCGGTTGAGGAAAACACAAGTGAAATCGTTAAAATAGAAAAAATGCCTGTTATTCTCATAAAAAAATTGGTGGGTCCAAAAAACGACCCCTCCCGACGAATACCAGTTTTGAGTTCATCTTCGTCGATGATATCAGCGATTAATAAGGTTGTAAAATATAAAAGTCCTCCAAATCCTATTCCGCTTATTGCTATTACAAGGATGGCAGAATTAAAATCACTTATAAATAAGAGGGGAATAAATGAGATAAACAAAACACAGAGTGCGATAAAATATCCTTTTTTACTTCCCAGCTTGATACCTACTTTACTCCATATAATCATGGAAGCAATTGCTACAATTTGATTTAATCCTAATAATATCCCTGAGGCTAATGTGCTTTCTTCATTTAATACGAATTTACTAAATTGCGGCATAGTAGTGGCTTGTAGGAGTTGGATATATTCAAATGCAACTAGCATAATGGTATAAAGAACAAACGCACGATTCTTAAATGTGTATTTAAGACCTTGAAAGAAACCGAATTCGTGCTGACTGTCTAATTTAAACTCCTCTCTTTCCGTTATACCCCATTTTAGAGAAATTAAAAAGGTGATCGCTACGATTATTGTTATAATAATTCCGCTGATGAGATATCCTTCTCTAGCAGAAATTTCGCCTATAAAAATGCTCGGGATTAAAAAGCCTCCAATTATTCCTAGTACAGAAAAGATTTGTCGATAGATATTTACTTGGGCTCGATCTTCTTCTGACGTATATAACTCCGGAAAAAGACAATCCAATGGCACTGCAATCATCGTAAAAAACGTGTCAAAAGCAAAAAGAATGAGAAGAAGATACAAAAAAATGAATATTGATTCTTGAAATGGAACAATCCAGACAATAACCATGATGACCAAAATGGGAACTAATCCTAGCATGATATACGGTTTTCTACGTCCCCAGCGAGTACTAGTGCGATCTGAAATATAGCCAAGCAAAGGGTCATTGATCGCATTCCATGCAGCCCAAATTATATATGCTAACATAATATAATGTACTGATAACCCTACAGCAGAAAAATAGAAAGAAAATACCCACACGACAAATACTACTTGAATTAACCATCCCGGTAAGAATGCGAGAGAGAATGCGGTCTTTTGTTTCGTATTAAATATATGATCACTCATCTTGATTTATCTTAATTTTTAAGCTTTTTAATAATTTAGCTTTTGATTTTACGGTTCTACAAGTATTTTTATATCTTTAGTTTCGGGATCAATTCCATGTTCGAATCCCTCTTCAACAATATCGTCCAATGGAATGATTTTTGTAATTAGAGGGTCCGGATCAATTTGTTTACGGGCAACTAAATCGATAGCAAATTCATAGTCTTCCCTTAGGCATCCAATAATCCCTTGAATACGATTTTGATTTATGACATATTTAAGAAGATTTATCTCTAATGGTTTATCCCAGAGTCCGATTTGTACAATAGTACCTCCCTTTCTTACTACATCAAGAGCAGCATTTACTAAAACAGGTGCACCTGAACATTCGAAAACGAAATCAGCTCCTGATACTCCTCTCTTATTAGCCCTTTTAATTTTAGACAAGAAAAGTTTGTTTAAAGCGAGATCAGGGTTAAACTTTTTAGCTATTTCTAACCTGTGAGGATTTTTTTCAACCACGACAATATTACTAGCACCGGCTATTTTTAAACATTGAAGCATGAATTGTCCGATTGTTCCTAAACCGAATACAACAGCAGAATTACCTGCTACAAAATTAGCTTCTCTCAAAGCGCATAGACCTGTTCCGATTTGATCAAATACAGTGCCGTGCTTAAATGGGACTACCTCTGGAAGGGAAATAAGACAATGAACTGGAACCACTAGATATTCCTCAAAACCTCCATTTTTTCCAATTCCAATCCCTTCAAAAGAGCCATCACATAAATTGGTATTCCCTCTTTGACAATAAAAACACTTTCCGCAAGGTAATCCTGGAACGATAGTTACTCGATCTCCTACTTTCCATCTTTTTACTTTTACTTCTGATCCGATCTCTGCAATAGTCCCTGTGATTTCATGTCCTAACACACACGGAACAGGCCATAATCCTGTTTTATAGAATTCCAGATCTGAACCACATATTCCGGCATATTTTACTTTAACTAACACCTCTCCGTTTTGAGGAGCGGGTTTAGGGATATCAATAATTCTGATTTGATTTTTTCCCTCATATAATGCTGCTTTCATTATTATCCTCTATAAAATATGAAATTATATTTTCAAAATGTATTTTTGTTATGATAATTTAAATAAGATTATTGTGGCTTTTAATATAATTACCTTACCTGTTGTTATTCTATTTATAGCTAATGGTTTTGGACAACTAAGTTATGCGATACAATTACAAAAGAAGTTTCCAAAAGAACATAATTTTAACAACTCCATTTTAATCTTTTTTTTATGGATTCTTGCGGGAATTTTATATCCATTTTTTTATTCGTCAAATGATGCTAATATAAGATGCTTTCAAGCGTTATCTATAATTTTTATTTGTCTTGTCACTCCATTTATATTATTTCTCATTTTATTTTACCAATACCGATTTGTTATAAAAAAAAATCCAGATATTAAAGAAAAGCGTAATATTGAAGGATATATAAAGGATTTTGACAAATTTAATAATGAAATTAAGGATATCAGGACAAGCGACTTAAATACGGATATACACAGAAAAGCTTTGCATCTGGTACCAGCAGGGATAATTATTTTTCTCTGGGTCTTTGCAGTCTATGTATGGTCAGGAATTTGGAAAGCCGATCAAATATGGGGCATTAGCGGTGAAGATTTTGGAAGGTTTTTAATACTTTCGGTGGGTTTTTCGGGAATATTAGTTTTCGCTGCATTGGATTATGTGCGCTTGTCCTACATTTTTGAAAAAAGAAATATTTACCACTTTTTACCTGATAATGTATCAGAATTATTAACAAAAACAATAAAACGGAGAGAAATTTATGAGTTCACTAAACCAGCGGCTTTAATTCTCGCGTTCGTACCTATATTCTTTTTACCATTTGGAATCTTTGCCGCTGCTGCACTTATAGCAACATTAGGTGATGGTGCAGCATCGATATTTGGAATGCGATTTGGCAAGCGAAATTTTCCTAAAACAAGTAAAAAGACAGTGATAGGTTACATTGCTGGATTTTTAGCTTCTTTTATAGTAAGTATGATTACTTTATGGATATTTGAATCTAATATATTGTTGACAAAAATTATTGTAATAGCTCTTGGAGGAGCCATTATGTTTTTATTTATTGATTTATTAAGCCTAAAGTTAGATGATAATATCTTAAATCCTATTCTTTGTGCTTTAATAATGGGAATTCTATATCTCTCTATATAATTTTTGAGAAGAAAAGGTTACCAGCGCCATCTAATAGCTTCTGCGTGACCTAATACATTCTCAACTTGAACTTTAGTACCATCATCTAAGATAACATATCCAGAATAATATCCATAGGCTATAACGGACTTAGATGTGAAAATTACAAAATTCATTCCCGATAGATGATGAAAAATGGGTTTTAAAGTCATCTCAAACCGTCCATCTTCACTTGTAAACTGCCACGGATCCATTGGATCTTCTGGAACATGAAATTTGATTGGTCCAAGTTTGTGACCTCGACCAACATAACCAACCATATTTTTATCATGAAGGGCAGGATCTTCATACGAATGTCCGTGGCTAAACCAGATCTCGTGTCCGTCAGTCGTCTTACCCGAGGCTCCACCCCAATACCAATTTATTTTGTATGGCCATACACCTCTCCCCCAATCGAGGCGACAATAACAATTTTTGGGGGTAAACTTATATGGTTTATCACCAAAATATACAGTTCCTTCAGCAGGCATCCAAATTACTTTATCTGAGTAGTAAAACAGTTTTTTCTTTTTATATCGATTCACTTTTACAATTGAATCTTTAGATGGGTCCTGATATAGCACTAATTTTCCTTTCAAACCTTTTTCTGCGAAGGTTGGAAAATCGAAAGAAATTTCCCGTTTATCTGGTAGTTTTTTTATATTTAGATCAAACATTTCATTATGAAATTCAATATCTCCTTGTTCTGAACTTGTTGGAAGGCTCCAGGTTCCTTTTGTGAAGAATTTTTGCAAACCTCCCGCATATACTTTTTGCTCCTTATAATCCATCACTTCGAAGGTAATAAGTCCCATATAACCAACATCAGCAATAGTTACACTGAAATTGTAATCGGGATGGTTAACTACATAATTATCCCATTCCTTTAGACGATACCATTTAGCACGGACTTTCTCTCGATTATAGCGCAAAATTGGCTTTCTTGCCCATCCATCTTGAATGAGGAAGCCATTATCATCGAACAAATCGGATGGTTCAGTAATTTCTTTACTCATTTTCAATTCTCCTTATATAAACTATATTTTATCTATACTATTATTCATCTTAAAGATTATTAAATCTAATTTTATGAAATTCCTTTAAATCTGTGATCATTTTAATTCTTTTTCTATTCAAGCTTTTTTTATAATTGCTTAACATTTCATTGAATAACTCAGCACCCAAAGATAAGGCATAGCAACATAATATCTCACCTTTCTCTGTTTCTCTAATATCTTCCTGAATCTTATATTTGATACAGAATTTCATTTTTATTTGCTTCAAAAATATTTTACTTCCAGAAATTATTCTTGAAGAACCTGCTTCTCCATCACCATCAAAATAACCAAGAAGAAATGCTAGATATAATTCACGACTGAAAAGAGATGGTAATTGGATTATTTTAGATTTTCGATGTAGAACTCCATGTTTCATCAGATCATTAACCATTTCATGGTTACGAAAGCTAATTCCATAGGAATCCCATTTTTCATCATAATAAATCTGCTTAATATTAAGCCCAACAGTTCTAGCAAATCTATAAATTAATATGCGATCTTTTCGGCTTTGAGATAATTTTATTCTATTTCTTTTTTTGTTGTTTCTTTTTTGATTTAATTTTTCGATTATGGCCCCATCTGCATAAAGGAAGCCAAGCCAGTATGCTTTTTCTTTAGTATCAATTACTCTAAAATAATCACTTTTAAAAAATGGGTGAAAATGTTTGGATCTTTTCCTTGACATTTTAAAATCTGTATAACCTTTTATATACTCTTCATAAAATATAAAATTCTTTAACAGATCTTCGCTAATTGATATTTCAAATAGTTTTAAAGTTCTCGATTTAAGTCTAAAAAATTCTCTAAATTTAAAATTTTCAAGCTGACCCTTTCTTATTCGATAATATTTAGTTGCGATGTATCTTTCATTAAAACCTAAAAATATTGATAACACTTTATCATTAATTTTATATCCATAAAAATTCTTAAGTTCAACTCTTATTGCTTCTAAAAGAGTATATGTTGGATTATTCGAAATGCAATCGATTTCCATATTAATCTGGTTCTTATTAAAGTTTTCAATCATTCTTTTTAAGATAAAAAATCTTGTCCCCTTCTTAAAAAGAAATATGGACTTCCCGTTTTTCCTAAATTCATTATTTTAATAAAACATCATTACTTCTTTAAATGTAATATGATTGTTGAACTTCTAATGATTGGAAACGAGATTCTCATTGGTAAAACACAAGATACCAACTCTAATTATTTAGCAAAAAGAATAACAAAATATGGACACATGCTAAGAAGAATAACTAAGATTAGTGATGATTTAGATGAAATCTCAAATGCACTGAGAGAAATAGTTGGCCATCACCCGGATTTAGTTATTATTTCGGGGGGATTAGGACCCACTTTTGATGATATGACTTTACAAGGAGTTGGATTAGCTCTAAATAGAGAAATAAAATTAAATCAGCATGCATATGACACGATAAAAAAGGCTTATGATCAAGCTTATAAGAGAGGGATCTTAAAACTTGAAGGAATGACTAAAGAGAGAGAAAAAATGGCCCATTTACCAGAAGGATCGACTCCATTACCAAATCGTAGAGGTACTGCACCAGGTGTTAAAATTAAGGAAGAAAATGTATTGATTTTTTGCCTTCCAGGGGTTCCCATGGAAATGAAAAGTATGTTTCAAACAATA
>JAHQWS010000049.1 GCA_029856295.1 Promethearchaeia archaeon | reverse complement strand
AGTTTTAGCAGATGGTTCTTGGGCGGCAACTAAAAAGATCGGAAAAGGTGCGGAGTATTATTCAATATCGGTGAAGGGACTTGAATTGCCGGCATACGATCCTAGAGGTGCATTTGGGATAGGTTTAAATTATGCGACTTCAAATAGAGGTGCTGCGCATGTTAATGGATATACTATCGCAGCAGAGATAGCAGGAGCACCATTAAAAGTTGATCCTTTTGATTCTGGACCAGATAAGGTTGGATTGACAATATTATTTCAAGATCTAACCGCCGCAGTTGATTCAATTGGAGAATGCCTTTTCATGACCTTTTCGGTTGGAGCAGATGAATTCGCACCCATGATTGCTGCAACCTTAGGATGGGATGATTATACACCAGAAGAATTTATAAAAACTGGCGAAAGAGTTTATGCTTTAGAAAGGTTATTAAACAAACGTGAAGGTTTTAGCAGAAAAGATGATACATTACCGGAGCGATTTCTAAAAGAAAAAATGCCAGAAGGAATAGCAAAGGGTAAAATTCATCCATTAGAGTCTATGTTAGATTTATATTATGAACAAAGAGGATATGACGGAGAAGGCCATCCAAAACTCGAAAAATTGATAGAACTTGATCTAGAAGCGTAGTTGATTTTGGAGGTGAAGACATTATGGGAAACTTTGAAACTTTAGAAGAGGAAGTAATTAAAAAAGGAAAGTGTACTCACTGTGGAGCTTGTATATCAGTTTGCCCAGATTATAACATTGAATGGGGATTGGATGACCGCCCGAGAATGGATAAAGGAAAAGGAATGTGTAAAAATTGTACTGAATGCTATGATGGGTGCCATAGAGTGAATGGACATTTTAAATCTAAAGAATTAGATGAATACCTATTCGGAAGAGCTCGAAAAGTAAATGAAACCTTGGGGATATATAAGAAGATTGTATCAGCAAGAGCTAAAGACGAAGAGATACTTAAATATGCTCAAGATGGAGGTATTGCGACTGCGATTGCTATATATTTATTAGAAAAAAATGAAGTTGATGGAGTAATAACAACAGGGAAGACGGAAGGAAATGGTAATTGGAAGCCAAAGCCAATAATAGCAAGAGATAAAAGAGAGCTACTTTCTGCCTCAGGTTCAAAATATTATATCGCACCTATTTTGATGAAATTGAAAGATGGTGTCATTGATATGGAGCTTGATAGATTAGCAATTATTGGTCTCCCCTGTCAAATTCGATCAGCGCGATACCTCCAGATGATTGAAGCTGATCTAGCGCCAGCTATTACGGTTACAATAGGGCTTTTTTGCACAAAAAACTATGAATATGATAAATTAAGCGCACTCATTAGAGCAAATGGAATCAATATGAAAGATGTGAATAAAATGGATGTATCGGGAGGTAAATTTCATATCTATTCAAATTCAAATGACATTACTGTGTCATTGAAGGAGATGGAGGATATAGTTCCTGCCTTTTGTTCAGATTGTGAGGATTATGCTGCCGAGTTTGCGGATATTTCTGTTGGAAGTAACGGCTCTACCAAAGGATGGTCTACTGTCATAATAAGGACCGATAAAGGACTACAATTATTCACTGAACTTGAAGAGAAAGGTTATATTGAAATAAAGAATATGGATAACTTAGAAGTTGTCGTCTCAAATTCTGAAAAAAAACGTCAGAAAACACTTAATTTCCAGAATTAATGAAACAATTACTATTTCTTTTTATTTTTATCTATTTTATTTTCAGATTAGAATGAAGTTATTTGTTTTATATTAAAAATAATATATTCTTCACTTTTTTGCTTCATTTGCTATAAACAAAAGACTTAAGTAGTAAAATTATATTTTATAAGAATTATTAATAAAGCCATTAAGATTTACAACTCCTTATCTTAAAGGGCAAATAAACTGAAGTCAGAGCTTTTTTATTAATGAATTTCCTCTAATATTTTGGTAATAAAATGGAGGTTGTTTAATATGGGAAGTATGATATGTGGTAAATGTGGGAATAAAATTGAGACGATTCCAGTTCATTGTGGAGATGATATGATATTTAATGAAGAGTCCAATCAGTGGGAGTGCTGGATGGGTCCAAAATGTGGATACATAGGGTTAGATAAGTTATTTTGCTCAAAATGCGCGGACTTAGAACGCGCGTAAAAATATACTTTCTTTTCTTTTTTAATCCATTATTTCGAGTCTTTATTATCAAAATTATTGTTAACATTTCTTACTTTTTTTAAAAGTGTGTTAACATTTAAAAAAGAGACTTACTTATATTTAAGTCAACGAAATTCAATTAGTTTAGAGGTTTTAATTAGATGGAATCTGAATTAGATTTTCAAAAAATTTGCCCTAAATGCGGCAGAATTTATAAAGCAACAACCAATTATTGTAGAGATTGTGGTACCATGTTAGAAAAGAGAGAGTCATCTAGGATACAAACAAGTCCCCCCACAGTCAGTTCTGATTCACAGAGTATTGGCACACAGACAAGCTCTACCCCCGTAGGTGAGGGATCCAAGGCGATTACATGTAAAAGCTGTGGGGCTATGATATTAGCAGAATCATGGCGGATTGTTTGTCCAAATTGCGGTCAAGATATGTATAAACGGCAAAAGACCCAAAGCAAAATAAGTGGTGCGAATAGAGGATTTTTGATTGCATTTGCCTTTTTTATGGGGATCTCAACAGCTATATATTATTTTAGGGTGAATTTGCCAATTTGGCAAGCTCTTATAGATGGATTGATTCTTGGTTTCATATTCAGTGATTTGACAAGAAATATAATTAAATATCCTAAGAAAAGTGAGATACGTAAAGAAGTGGCTAAAGCTTTTTGGATTAGTTTTATAATTTCTGGATTGCTTTGTTGGTTTTTGTGTACAATATGGTTTACTATGTGGCTTGGTCACTATGGTCTATTTTGGAGTGTTATAGCAGGTTGGGGATTTGGATTAGGATTTGGATTATTGGGAGCTTTCTTGGAATGGACCGGGAATATAATATAATATAATATGTAATTAACCATCTTAAAGTTATGAAGATTCACAACACTTCATTAAAATGGTTAAATAAAGTAGAGCAGGAGATTATTATATCATTAAATAATATCCATGATCGGATTAAATTAAATGTATTTAATTAGTAAAGGACTTAATAATCTCGTGTTTCTATTTTTTTTTAAGTTTATTAATAATTTTTGGAAGCTTTTTGAAATCTGGTAATGTAAGTAATTCTTTAGTGAATGATTGATAATAGCTATTTAAGTTATCCAAGAGAGTTCGCCATGCTTTTTGACTTTCTGTTTGATTTGGAATTTTTCTTTTAATACTAGCTAATATTGTGCTGGTAGTTTTCTGTTTCAAAAGCGGTACAAATTTCTTAATTACTTTAATTCTTACTTCAGAATATTCCTCTGGTCTAAAATTAGCTAAGGCATAACTTATTTCATCATCTGCAATAGAAAAGAATTTGATTTTCTTATCTTCAGGCTCTTCTGGATTTTTAATTAAATTGAGTTCTAGGTCAGATTTGCTTAATCTTTCAAGAATCGGATAAATTTCACCGATAGAAATCCTTGTTGCCATAGAAATTTGATTAACAATATGCGAAATTGGATAATGAAAATCTGGATAACTTTCAGGATTCTCAACTCGGTATATATATTCCTTCTTTAAAATATCTAAAATTTGATTCTTTAAATAATCCGGGAGTTTTTTATCTGTAAATGCAACTTCCTTTTTTGCTTTTTCTTCTATTAATTCTTTTTCTTCTCGCTTTTTTGTGTAATTTGTGGCAAGGGAAGCAATAAATTGATCTGACGCTTTATCCTTTTCTAAAGGTTGAGTTACACTTAAAGCTTTTCTCTCTTTAGCCGCCGTGGTTTCAATTAATTTTCGAGAAAGGAAACGCTTTGCTTTTTTCTCTGCAATTCCTTTCTTTTCAAATTGCTCAGTGACGGAAAGGAAATCAACCATCTGAACTACTTTTCCAGATTTATCTCTTTTCCGAGTTACAGAAACGTCCACTTTTTGAATATCCAATCTTTTAACGATGGAATAAATTTCGCCTTTTGATAATTTAGTTGCTTTAATGAACTCTCGTTCTAAAATCTCCAAGGGATACTCTTCACCTCTTCGGATATACTCACTCTTAATAAGTCTATAAATTATATCCATTTCTTCTTCTTCTTCTTTCACTGTTTCCTTTTGTAACCGCATAAACATTGACGTTTCATGAGGTTTCAGGTAATATAATAACAATGTAATCCCTAAAAATATTATCATCAAAATGGAGATTATATACCTATTTGCCATTAGAATGGTTCCAAATAATGTCAATTTTTGATTTTCTACTTGACTTGCTAATGCGAATGCAGTTAAAGAATCAGCAAAGACGCAAGCCACAAAAAATAAAATTAAACCGTCTCGTTTGAAAAATAATACTCTCCAACCAAAAGTACTTCCTAATTTAGTAATTAATCGATAAAGAAAAATCATAGAAATTGCGAACTGAATTAGATAAAGGTAAGTGAGTGCTGTTCCTGTAGCCCCAACTGTTTTTTTAAAGCCTGCAACTGTTTCGGGTCTTAACAGTAAAAAAATGCTAACTTGCAATATTTGAAAGAAAAATATAAATAAAATTATCAGAGAAAAGGTAAAATTATCGTAGCAACCAGCTTTTCTTGTTTCAGCTCTTCTTCTGGTAGCAAAAAATTCTATAACAATAAATACGAGTGTTAAAACCAAACTAATATAAATTAAAGGCATTATAACTCTCATTCCAAAGTTATAAACTCTTACCGCATTTACAGGATCTTTCTCACCAAAAAAATCTAAAGCAAGAAACACAAGCATGCTTCGATAAAACAAGGATATTATAATAAGTATAGTCATAATGATAAAGGGTGTAATTAAAGCTAAAAGGTATCTGGAATATGAATATTTTGAAATAAATTTTGCCTCGATTTTTGTGGAGGTTTTTCTGGATACAGTATAATATCTAGAGCTTAATAAGATTAACCAAATCATTGAAAATATTAAGAAATAGTCTATTAAATTAACACTAGTTCCATATAATGAGAAGATAAAATAATAGACAGCAATAATTGCTCCGAATATTAATGGCTGTTTTACTTGTGTCATTTTTTCAAAAACAAATAGCCTAAACTTATCAATATTCAATATTAATGCAAGCGTTAAAAAGAACAATAAAATTGCATTACCAAAAGCAAAAGGATTCCCAAACATAAATATTACAAATATAAGATTCTCCGGGTCATTTATTCCTAAAATTAAAACAAATGAATAAAAACCAAATAAAAAATATAAGCCAATAAATTTTTTTCCAAAAGCAAAGGATTTCGGAGGCTCTTTTTCTTTCGTATAAAGTTCTCTATAAATCACGTAACTTTTCAATTTTTCATAGTCCTTCTTAATTTTATCCATAACTGTTGCTTTTATTGGTTTTTTGGACTTTTTCGTTGCTTTTTTCTCTTTAACTTGTGAATTTTTTAGCTTTTTTGAGGTTTCCTTAGTTTTAGAGTTCTTTTCGGACATTTCTGTAATGAAATAGTTAATATTTACTCTTTAGATATATATTATTTGAACCTATATTAAAGTTATAATAAGGATAATAAACGGATTCCATTTTAAGTTTTTTCTAATAGTTTTCAGAAGTTTTAACAGATATGCTTGAATAGTTAATAATGATTAGATAATAATTTTTAAAAAGTATAAAAACTATTTTTCATATGTATTTGAAATAACATCTTTAATATAGATTACTATGTTGGATAAAAAACAAAATCTCGAAAAAGAGAAAGAGAAATTAATTTTACTAATAAAAAAGGCCATTGAACTACTCTGCGAAAAAAACATTTCTGATGTTGTTATACTAAGTTCTTATAAAATCAATTCTGTATTACGAGAAACATATGGGGTTGATATTAAGGTAGATAAAATAGGAAGAGTACTCAGTTCTATTGCCAAAAGAAATAAATTAAAAAGATTGAGTACAAACATTCCAAAGTACAGATTACACATCTCGAATATCACAAAATTAAAATTCTTTTAGATTATTGGCTATTTTCTGTAATTTTTTAACAATGGTGCTTATTTTCGAATAATCATCCCTAACTCCATTTAAATCCTCTTTCAATTTTTTAATTTCAGCATCAATTATTTGTTCAAATGGGGGTAAATCTGCTCCTATCCCGTTTTTTATATTGTTAGAGATAGTACTTGTATCATCCGTGATTTTTGAGATTTTCTCTGAAGATTTACTTATTAATCCTTCTATTTTAGAAGTCATGAGTAATGTTTTTTCTAGATTATCTGACAAACCTTTAGTCTTATTATCTATCTCTTGGGTCAAAACATTGAAATTTTCATCCAAATTAGCATTATAATTACTGATAATATCGTTTTTAGTATTTGATGATTGGCTAACTAATTCTTTTTGAGCCTGTATGCGTTTATCTATATCTTGATAAAATTGCCCTTTAAATCCATCCACAATTTCATTTAAATTTCTATTTAACCAACTATCTAATTTGGTAAATCCAGATGAAACTTTCTCTTTCATTTGAGTTAAACTATCACGGATTAATTCGGTGCCATTTAAAGTTCCTTGATTCATATCTTCAGTCCAGTTCCCTACTTGAGTTTCAAAAATGTTTGCAAATATTTCTGAAAATTGTGATGAGCCCTCTTGAAAACCTGAAATTATTGGTTTCATAACACTAAGGCCTTCCCTTTTTTTAAAAACAGCCATATCTATTTCTGATTTTGGTATTTCTTGAAGATCACTAGGAGCTGTATCGATTAACTCATTAAATTCTTTAATTAAAATGGGTTCTCGTTTTTGCGTATCTTCTATAAACTTTTGTATCCATTTGAAATAATCCAAGGTATTAGGAGTTTCAACTTCATATTGTACTTTATGGTGCTCTTTTGCCATTTGATCTATATAATTATCTAATCGATAAATTTCAAATCCAAGGTTATTATCTAAGCCCATGATGGTGTGATCAAATACAATACAAAATGCATAAGGTTTTTGTTCATTTTGAAAATACCGATGGTTCTTTATTCCAATATCTGAAAAAAATAAACCCCACCCTGGATGTGACAAATAAAAGCCAACAATATAAAGATCTTGGCTAATATAATGTTCCTCAATTTTTTTAAAAGTTGCGAGATCTTCTTCTGAAAAGCCATTAGTTACTTGAATTCCATGATTTATTGGAATAGCATTTGCTAAAACTACATTAGTTCCGTTAGGGTGGACTTTTCCTAAACAAATTCCCATAACCTCTACACTATTTTCTAAGGCATCATTACCAAATCGTAATACATGCGTGATCATGTTTCGAAAAGCTTCTTTTGAAATATGAACTTTTCCCTCTTTAAATTTAGTATTATTATCATTCTTTAACGGCATAGACATTTCTATTTAATTTCCTCACGTTTGTAATTTTCTTATGTCATTTAATAATTCTTTTTTTTCTTTTTCAAATGATTTAATTTTATCCTGAATTGAATCTTGAGAAGATTTAAGATCTGCTAAAAGTTCATCTAATTCAGTAAAAAACCCAGTTCCTTGCTTATTAATCTCAATTAGGGAGGTTTTAATATTATCTATTTTTTCTACAAAATTTCCTTTAAATTTTTCATGGGCGTTCCCTATTTCATCTAATGTTAGATTTTCTATAGATTTTGTTTTCTCTGACAAATTAGCTAAAGAATTTTGTAAAACATCTAAATTTTCAGAGTTTTTTATATTATTGTGATCAATTTCAGATAAAAGTTTTAATCCATTATCAAAATCTTCCAATATCTTATTTATAGTATTCTTAATTTTTTCTTGAAATAAATTATCTATTAAAGCATTAAATTCTGTTTTTAGTTGAGAAAACAAATTTTTAATAACTTCATGATCTCTGTCAAATTCCTCTAGTCTATCATCAACATAAATTTCAAGCTCATTTAGCCTATCAATAAATGTAAATTTAAAGGTATTTTTGAGATTATTTATTCCTTGGGTCATAATATCTTTCAAAGCAATTAGATCTTTTCTCATTTGTATATTATTATCTATCACGCTTTTTATTATGTTCTGGCTCCAAGAATTTAAGAATTCGATTAATGGTTCAACTGATAATTGTAAAAACTTCGAAATCCCGTCTTGCAGCGCTGATAATATATTAGGTAAATGTAATTCTGGTTTTTTTGATAAGATCTCGTTTTGATCAGGAAAATTAATCTCACCAAACGGGTCTGCAGTTTCATTAATTTCCATAATCGGAGGCTCTTTAGAATGTATACTGTCTATTAATTTCATTATTTTAAAATAGTATTCGACATTATCAGGAGGTTCTACAACTGTCTCTACTTCGTGATAGCCTGTCTTTGAGCCTTTCGAAGGAGCATCAAGTCTAAAAGTTCTGAATCCTAAATCTCCTGGATTTTCTAAAGACGTATGATCAAATACAATTCCAATCGCGCTGGCATTAGGAGTTTGCCATCCTAATTGGTTGTTAATATCAGTTCCAGAGAAGAAAATTCCTAACCCTGGATGACTATGATACCATCCTACTGTCCACCAATTTTTTTCTGCAAAATTCTCATCAACTGTCGCGAAAGCCACATAATCTTGAGGAGCAAAATTAACTTCTATTGATCCTCCATGAGAGATAGGTACAGCATCTTCAACAATAACATTTTGAATTCCTCTCTGATCTGCATCTCCTTCAAGATGACCAATCAACATACCCATTACTTCTCGATAATCTCTTGGGTCTCTGGCCTTATTACCAAATCGTAATACATGAATAAGCATTTTGTAATATGCGATTGACTTAATTGTGACGAGTTTATCGACTTCTTTATTTTTTGACCGTTTGCTCAAGATTGTTCACGAAATTATGAAATTTAGATATAGTAAATTGTAATAAAAATTTTTAAGATATATTAGAAATAATAGATTTTGTTTAAATAATTTTATTTGAAAATGTTAGTTAGGAAATTACATAATAAATATGAATTAACACAAAATCTAAATAATATTTCAAAATGTACTATTTTTAAACTAAGAAAATATAATGAATAAAAAAACTCATTTTTTAAGGGGTTTTCCACAATAAGGACAGAATTTGAATGTTAAATCTTTTCCACAATATCCACAAAAGACAGCGTCTTCCTTTTCGGCAGCAGGTTCAGCTTTCTGGACCCCTCCTGGAATTGAAGGTAATTCTCTTTTTGTTTTTATTGAAGGGGTTGATGATGCAGTTGCACTCTCCTCTTCTTGTTTTGCTGATTCCATTCTAGCTTTGAAAGCCTTACGCATTTCATCCTCTTTATCTTGAGCTGACACCATACCTTCTTGTTTTACCCATCCTTTTGCTT
>JAHQWS010000048.1 GCA_029856295.1 Promethearchaeia archaeon | reverse complement strand
GTAATTCTACCAGTTAAGAATCAAATCTTTTTTATATGGGTAGAACTCAACCATGAAGACACTGAAATTGATGAGAAAGAACAACATGCCATTTTAAAGGAAATTATAAAACCAATATTCAAAGTCAAAGGCTCTTCCTAAAAAATGAACCATAAATACTAATTCGTAAGGCGAATGTTTTAATCTTCCTATTATACACGGAAATTGAATTTGTTTTTAGATTTAAATAAAGTAATACAAATTTAGTTGAATATAGCATTTAATTATTCTCTGAGAGAAACTAAGTTTTAAAGAATAAAGAATTAAAAGAATTTTTAATTGAATTTTTGGAAGGAATTAAAGATTCTCAAGAATTCATGATAAGGACGAATACAATAAAGTCGAACAAAAAAATGTTTTAATAGAAATTGTAAGACCGATTTTCGAAGTAGAGGGGATTTCTCTTGAAGAAAATTCATAGATAAATACCCTATATCTCTGCATAAATATCAATAATCCTATTTCTAAAATTATATCTTATTGTAATAATTAATTAAACTAATAATTTCTCGATTTGTAAAAATATTTTATTAATTAAAGAGAGAGAATATGTAATTATGATGGAAGAATTAAAGAATTATTTAATTGAATTTTTTGCTTCCAGTGAACTCAACCGACTCCATGAGAATTATGGAGGGGGAAGAATATTTTCCGATCCATTAGTAGGCGTGGCAAGTGGAGCTGATCCTATATACCAAAAATATAAGGAAGTTGTAGGTCCCGAACATTACACTCCTCTTGAATTTTGGTTGGCTGAGGGGAAAGAATCCCTTCCTTCTTCAAAATTACGGATAATATCAATTGCATTTCCATTTGTTGATAAAATTCGCAAAGAGAGTAAAAATATTATAGAATTAAAACGGTTAAAGCTCCCAGCAGAAATTTATTCTGTTGGTCGTAATTATGCAAATGCATTTAAAAAAGAAACTTGCATACAACTAATAAAATTTCTGGAGAAAAAAGGATTTAATGGTATAGCAGGCCTTATAAGTAAAAATTTCACTATTTTAACAAAAGGAACGTTTTATTCTAATTGGTCTGAGAGGCATTCTGCGTTTGCTGCAGGTCTAGGGACTTTTAGTTTGCATGAGGCATTAATTACTGAAGTTGGGTGCAATGTTCGATTTGGTTCCGTCGTTACGGACGCACCATTAGAAATAACTCCACGAAAAAGTGATGAGCCATATGCGAATTGCTTGTTTTTTGCAAAAGGAACCTGTAAAAAATGCGTAGAAAACTGTCCCGCCGGTGCTATTTCGGAAAAGGGGCATGATAAGAATAAGTGTTATGTTTATGGACGAAAAATTGAACGAAAAGTGAATTTACGTATAGGATCAATACTTAAACCCCATTATCGCTTCATTAATGGAGTATGGAGTGAACAAGCTCCACCTGTGGGTTGTGCATTTTGCCAATTTGGAGTCCCTTGCATGGATAAAAATCCAATGGCATCTGCTCAAAAATAAGGTTTTGAGAAAAAAATTTATTTTTTAAAAATAAATAATCTGTTTTATTTAAAAACTTTCAAGAAACTCTTCCAAAACTTTAATATAGTCATTCTTAGCTTCATAATTAATCATATGCCCAATATTTGGGGAGAAGACGACTAATTTAGAGTTTGGAATTTTCTCATGCATTTTTTTGGATTCATCGGGAAGTATGAATGTGTCTTTATCACCAGTTAATATTAAAGTTGGTATTTTTATGGTATTGAGTTTATCTTCCACATTAAACGTATTAACGATTGATTCCATAGTCTTAACGCCTACAAATTCCTTATTTTCAAGGGTTTTATCAACAAATTCATTAATAAGGTCCTTGTTATCTTTATTCTTTCGAAATTTACGATTAAAACACAAATTAATAAAAACTGATTCTATTACTTCACGATCTATTATTTTCATTTTTCCCGCTGTTATATCTTCGATATATTGGACTAATCCGGGATTTTGTAGTATAGGCGCCGTAGCCATTAGAATTAATCCATTTAGTCTCTTTGCTAATCTTGGAGTAGTAGCGTAAATTTGAGCTATCATACCGCCCATGCTATGTCCATGCAAGATTATTTTTTCATCCCCTATGATTTTTGAAAGAGCTTGGTCAACATAATTTGCTAAATCATTCAATTCGTAAGATTCAGAATCCGGTTTGTCACTATCTCCATGTCCAAGATGGTCAATTGCTATAACTCTATATTTATTAGAAAGATATTCAACGAAATCTTCATAGAGCCAAGAACTCCCTAAATATCCATGTATATATACCAGATTCTTTCCCTTTCCTTTATCTAAGTAATTGATTTTATACCCTTTTTCAATCTCTACAGTTGGCATTTTAAGTTCTCCTTATAATTATTTTGATTAATTTGAAGATTTTCTTAATATTATTTAAATTTTTAAGTTATTATGTGAGATTTGATTTGACATGACAAATTTCATTAAATATGTATTATTTAAATGTTAAGGCGCATTAGCCAGTCTTCTATGCTCTTCTTCTAGTTGCTCCTTTCTCTGCTTTAATTTTTCTCTAAGTGAAATGTGTTTGTCGTGTCTTATGAAGAAATTCTCTTCATATTTCACTCTAATTTTTTCAATATCAATGTTTTGTGTGTGTTCTAATTTATCTTCCAAGTCTTCTTCAAAGAATCTATTTCTCTTATACTTTTTTGCGGGCGTGCCGATGTAAATCCAGCCATCTTCTAACACCTGCTCAACTGTAGTAAACGATCCTGCCCCTAAAATGCAATTCTTACCAATATACGTGCCGGGCATTACGACACAATGAGCTCCAATCCTTACATTATCTCCGATTACGGTTTTTTTAATAATTAAGAAATTACCCATAATAACTGCAGATTGAACGATACTTGCCTGTCCTACTACTACCTCTCTTCCAAAATCAATGAACTCTGTGTCCACCCAACCTTCAAATAGCGAATTAGCGAATGTCGTTTTCACACCGAACATCTTGAAGCAAATATTATCCAAAAAGGGGAATGGAAATTTATGAGCACAAAAAACGGGCCATCTTTTTATAGTATTTCGAAGACTCCAGTATCGATAATCTTTATCTGAGGGATGTCTCAAAAAAATACCAGTCCTCGGTTTATGGAAGGCATTTACAATGATTAATAATAATTTTGAAAATAATAACGATGTAATCACCATGGTTATGTACATAATAAAAAATAAAAGTGGAAGGAAAATATAAAAATGAAGTGGTCTGATTGGGTCCCATAGGATTTGCCAATATAGCCAAAGCTCTAATATTGCCGAGATCATGCTTACCCATATAAGAAAGATATAATAACTGACATATCTCTTTCTAACAAGCACGGATGGTGTGAATGGACCCCCTTTTAATGATGATGGCACTGACATTTGTTTCTTAGCTTTTCTTCCTTTTTTTCATTTAATTTTATTATATTTGTAAAAGTTCTTTTTTATCTTCATCAATATTTACTTCATGTTTGATTTCATATTTTTTCTCCTCATCCACATCCACTTTTCTGATAAAATCTCTTTTAGATTCCGCATACTTATTCTCCTTTAACTTAATACAGGGGATGCCAAAATAAATCCAGCCATCTTCTAAAATCTGACCATAGTTTGTAATGGAAAGCGCTCCTACAACTGAGTCCTTTCCAATGATGGTCCCCGGTGCTATAGTATCTTGACCTCCAACTACAGTATAATCGTCAAATATTACATTTTTAATAAATAAATATTTTCCGACGACCATGGATGACATTATTACCGCTCCTTGCCCGACCATCACTTTACGACCCATTTCGATAAATTCAGTATCACACCAAACATCATTAAGATGTGATGAAAAATCCATCGATATTCCTAGCCATCGAAACGCCCACGCGTCCATATAAGGTAAGGGAGAATTTCTAATAAGAAATATAGGAATCTTTTTTAGTTCCGTTCGGAGGCACCAAAAATCGAAGTCAGGATTCCCAATCTCTGCCTTAAAAACACCTTCCTTAGGCTTATGTATTAAATTGATTAGAACTAAAAACACCTTTGTAAAAAGTAAGCACCCGAAAATAAAGGTTATATACATGGAAAATATTATAATAGGGAGTAATAATATTGTAGGAATCCAAATTATAGGATTGGCTTGAATCGGAGGCTTGTTTCTTGTAAAATCATACCAAATAATTGAAACTAAGATACCGCTAAACCATATAATTGGAATATAAAGGACAAGGAATTTGATGTTTATTTTACTTATAGCGCTACTTGTTGTAAAATCCAACGCAAAATCAGCTTTATCACCTGCTTCTGGAATTTCTGAATCGGTTATGGTTATTTCTGCTTTTGTTTCTTTTTCGTTTTCTGTAATCCTTGGCTTATTTTCGTCCATAATCTCAGATTGTCTGTCATTATACTCGCTTAATGCTTTTTTGAGGCTTTCTAAATTACTGGGATCATTTCTATACTTTTTCTCTTCAGCGATAATATTTTGAGGGATTTTTAGATATTCGTTAGTTTTGCCCTTAAAAATCTTTCTGAGTGGGAGTCCAGAATAGAAACTATTCCCTGAAACAGTATAGTGCTTTCCTCCGCTTGCCCAAGGCATCAAGAAAGAATTGTCCCCTAGATTACACCCCGAAGCGAAGTTATTTAGACAGGCCAAAGTGACATTATTACCAACTTTTAGCTCAAAATAGTTGATATTGCCAAAAATACCGTCTACAAGATGACTCGTGAGGACGCTACTAACGCCGATATAACTATTTGTTCCTACATCGATGTATTTATCGGCACAAACCTGCTCCTCGATTGTAGTTCCTTTACCAATCTTACTTGACCCCACAAAATTAAAAAACCAGTTTGATAGCCATGGAAATAGACCCTTTGTGAAAATATATTTAGGATACTTGATCATAAACGAACGGATATGATAATAGTTTAAGATCTTACTTGGGATGTTCCTTGGGATGATTCCATCCTTAATAGGGGACTTTTTTTCAGTTATATTCCAAAACCATCTGGTTATTAAAGCTATAAATAACAGATGAAGCAGATAACATATTATTATAATTATAGGCATAAATATCAAAGATAATAACGGTACCAATTCTGTGAAAAGGGAAGTGAAATTTCTCGTTTCCATAACGTTTGGGATGAAAAAAAACAAACTATATAGGATGAATATGACTCCAGGAATTAATAATGAGCCAAAATATATCATGAAAAAGGAAAATAGATACCAATGAAATTGTAAATTAACCTCCTCTTTAATTACCGCTTCTTGCTCATTTTCACTCTCTTTACTTCCAGTTTCCATAATCTTATCCTCAAAGTTTCAAACATATCTACAAAAATGTCATTTCTTCAAAAGAATGACTTTCTAATTATATTTATCCTTACTCCAAATTATTTATCCTTTTTGATTTTAGCGTAAAATCGTTATTGTAGTCAGTACAAATTTTTAAGAAAAAGTTCCAATGCCTAAAATAGAGATTTAATACTAAATAAAGGCATTTGGCTATTTTAACAAATTTTTTGGATTTTCAAAAATATTTTAATATTAATGTTGGTTGATTATATTTTTTAAGACTTCTATACAATATTATAATTATATCGAATTTTAATTATTTAATTTATATAAGCTCGATAGTAAAAAAGATTAACCATGTCATCAGACAAGAAAGATTTAGACCCAAGAAAGTCATATGAAAGGGCGCTATATCTTGGTTGTGGATATTCATACGAGGACTTAAAGAATCCAAGAATTGCAGTAGTAAATTCTTGGAATGAAATCAATCCTGGTCATATACATTTGCAAAAGTTAGCTATATATGTTAAAGAAGGGATAAGAGAAGCTGGAGGAACACCAATGGAATTTAATACTATCGCTTCTTGCGATGGGATTGCAAATTCCGGGAATTTTTCAAAATACATATTGCCTTCGAGAGAAATAATTGCAGCATCTGTTGAGTGCACAATTAAAGCTTATGACTTCGACGGAATGGTTATGCTTTGTTCTTGTGATAAAATAATTCCCGGAATGCTAATAGCGGCGGCTAGATGTAATATTCCTACAATTTTTTTAACAGGAGGGATTATGGAGCCAAAATTCTTTGAAGATGGCCCTCTGAAAGGAAAAACATTTGTAACCAGCGATATTAAAGAAGCAATTGGAGAATATAAAGCCGGTAAGATAACTGAAGAAGAATTTTATCTTATTGAATCCCAGACATGTTGTTCTCCAGGAGCATGCAATATGATGGGCACAGCAAATACAATGGCCTGTATTGTAGAAGCAATGGGGCTTTCCTTACCGGGTTGTGCAACAATGAGCGCTGTAAGTAAAGAAAGAGAATCCTTATGCAGAGAAACTGGTAAAACAATTATGGAGTTAGTTAAAGATAATATTAGAGCATTAAATATGATTACTCATACATCTATTGAAAATGCGATCAAAGTGGCTCTTTCATTTGGGGGGTCTACGAATATGATTCTCCATATGTGCGCGTTATCGCATGAAATTGGAGGTAAGCTGGATCATTTTGATTTCGATATATTAAGTAAATCTATACCACTTTTAGCGAAATTTAAGCCTGCTTCTGAATATAATCTCACAGAATTTCACGAAGCTGGAGGAGTTAAAGTGTTAATGAAAAAACTAGCAAAACGTTTAGATCTATCCACCCTTACGGTACTTGGAATAACTCTAAAGGATTACTTAGATCTTTTCAAAACTCATGAGTATCAAATTATTAGAAACATAGAAGATGCCATATCAAGTGAAGGAGGAATCGCAGTACTAAAAGGGAATTTAGCCCCAGAGGGTGCCATCATCAAGCAAAGTGCTGTTAATCCTAAAATGAGGCAGCATAAGGGTCCGGCAAAAGTGTTTGAAAGCGAGGAACAAGTCAGAGATGCGCTAATGACAGGTAAAGTAAAAGAGGGAGATGTTTTGGTTATTCGGTACGAAGGTCCGAAAGGTTCTCCCGGGATGAGAGAATTATCAATTCCGGCAGCGATGCTGGTAGGAATGGGGTTAGGTGAATCAGTCGCAATGGTAACTGACGGACGATATTCTGGAGCAACAAGGGGACCTTGTATAGGACATGTGTGCCCGGAAGCAATTGAAGGCGGTCCTATTGCGATTGTCCAAGAAGGAGATATCATCGAAATTGATCTTGATAATCGCACATTGAATCTGCTAATTTCAGACGATGAGATAAAAGAAAGGCTTAGTAGATGGATAAAACCAGAACCAAAAGTTTCATCAGGCTTCTTAGATATTTATAGGAAAATCGTTAGTTCTGCAAAATTCGGAGCTTATTTTAAAATATAAGAACAATAGTTTTATTCAGATTAATTTTTTTGCTATTAAATTATATACTCCATTTTCAAATTATTTCATTATTAATGTAATAAAATTAAAGTTTATAATTAATTTTAATAGATTACAATTTAGTTTAATAAAAAATATCAAATTTGACATATTTGGGCTCTATGGACAAATGATCGATGAATCACGAATGAAACAAAATTTAAAAGTGCTATCATTTCCCCGATTAAGCGGAACGGAAGGCGAAAAAAAGGTATTTAACCTTGTAAAGAAAAAAATAGAGAGTTTAGATTTAAAGCCCTCAGTTCAAGAGTTCTCATTTACCACGTTTTATCCCCGTATTTATCAGAAAATTGTGTTTGTTTTAACATTTTGGACCTTATTTCTCCTCTATTTATATCTTGACTTTATGTTTACAATAATAAATCTAATTATAATATTGACAATTTTTATTCCAGTTTTAATTATTACGAGAAAACCTGAGAAGATTAGAGTAGGAAGGAAACGAGTTTCCCATAATTTATACGTGAAACTTCTTGGTAATTCCGAATATAATAAAAATAATTATGATAGTATGGAACAGGATAATGTGAGGGGGAATTTATTGTTTATGTGTCATCTTGACTCAAAGGGGCAACGGTTGCCAATGAAGTTTCGTGTTTTTTTCTTTAAATTGTGGATATATACCTCAATAAGCAGCGTGATTATATATTCATTAAAAGTTTTATTTTTTATTCAATATGCATTCTGGTTCTTTATCATAGGCGCTGTACCCTTAGCTTTAAATTTTATAGCAATAATTGTGCTTTGTTTAAATACTACCAATAATGAATCTCCTGGAGCAACAGACAATGCTTCTGGAATGGTATGTGTTTTAGAACTATTAAATTATTATTCAGATTTAAAATTTAGATTAAAAAATTATAATTTATGGTTTCTATTTACAGGAGCCGAAGAAACGGGCTGTCAAGGAGCTAGACTCCTTTATAACAAGGTAAAGCATCTTGATAGAACAAAATCGTTTATGTTAAATTTTGATACGATTGGAACCACAATTGATGTAATTACAAATGAGAGAGGAGCTAAATTTTTCAAAAATACTAAGGACTTTACAGCCACATTACATATGCCCAAGAAAATTAGATTAGCGCGTAGTGATGCATATATTTTTGCTGATAAAGGTTTTGGAGGCTTTGGTGTTTTAGATAAAAAATCCTATAAATTTGCTCATAGCAAAGAAGACACTATTGATAAAGTAGATGTCAACCTTTTAAAAAAGCTTTTAACACATATAGTTTTAATATTAAAGTATATTGATAGAAACCCGCCTTAAACATTTTGGAAGATTTCCCATATTTTTGAAAACGGATAGAGTTTCATCATTTTAATAGCGTAGTAGAAGCTGTCTTTTCCCTTAAGGTATTATACCCAAACATTCCCAAACATTCCCAAATTTTGCCATCTAATTCCGATTACAAAACCATCACTCGATTTTTATTAACAGACAAAAAAAAGATAGAATTTTCAAAAGGTTATGCATGTATGTGTAGGGTTTGGATTTTCAGATATGATAATTATTTTCTAATTGTTATGTAAGGTTTATATTTTACCACAGCGTATTATTACCTATACAAATAGATAAATCCAGACGAACTATAACAGCTTGTAATCATGAACGGTTACCGATGCCCTCGCTGTGTAAAAACCAAAATTATTGAGATGTAATAATAAATGAAAATGAACATGAATTAAAAAATCAAATAAAAGATGTTCAAAACTCTGCCTCTGAGATCCAAATAAATGAATTTTATAGATGATATCACCAAAATTAAAAAAACTGATGAAGTCAAACGACAAGAAATAATAAAGGACCTTAGTATATTGAATCGTCCACCCAAAAGTAAAACTGAAGTATTAAGAGAAGATATTGATAGGATGATTAAAGAGGCAGAAGAAATGGGAAAAAACATATTCAATTCTTAGTTTTATAAAATTACTTTTCTATTTACTGGTTGAAAGAACTCAAATCCTTTATTTTAAGATAATTATTTTTTTTTAGAAATTTATTTTTTTTTAAAAATAACGAAAT
>JAHQWS010000047.1 GCA_029856295.1 Promethearchaeia archaeon | reverse complement strand
TTATATATGATATTTAGTAGAGTTAAAGTAGTATTATCAATCCGCATGAGATCCCCGTAATGATCATTCATAGTTAAATTGATTTCTGGAATGGTAATCGCCTTTGGGCTCGTATTCTTTATCATAACCGTTAAATTGAATGATGCTCCAATACTTGGTGCAGAGGTTGATGATTGATAGCTGATATCTATAGTTCTTATAAATGGAAACCTTGTTTCATAATCAATTGGTGCAGAAAAATAGACATCATTAGAAGAACTTGTTAAAATGGAAGAATTCTCATTTTGAACGAAAACAGGATTCTTATATTCAATAGATTCAACGTTTACAAATCCTGAATTTGGGACGTAAAATGAGAAACTAATTGTTTTCTCCTCAGAAGGTTTTAAAGTATCTAACCTATAAATCAAATAATTCCCTTCAATTGTAAAGTTATTCTTATCATACATTATTCCTGGTATTAAAATTGAAATATTAATATTTTGGGCTACTTCCGTGCCAACATTTTTAAAATTTAACGAATATGTGTTAATTTCACCTACTTTTGAACTGTAAGTTGATAGTGAAGCTACAGCTGTAATAGATGCCCCCTCATTAGTATTAAGAATAATTGAATTAGAGTGTGTCTCATGTTGTGTCCCGCTTGAGGTAGCATAAATTACATGAGATCCCATAACTTCAAAGATATTAATATCCCTCTGGGAAAATTCAACATCCAAGTCATTGATTGAAATATTAAATAATACCCCATCAATTTCTCTTATTCTCATTCTAATGATATAGTCATTGGGAGAATTAGGTTCAAAGAGCCATTCTAAATCATTAGTATCATTGAGAAAAGAAAAAGTCCATGTTTCATTTTCATTTGTGGTAAAATAAGGACTTATGTCGTTATATTCTTCTGTAGTAAAATTAAAAATTTCAAAGCTAGAGGTATCTATGGCTTCTGAAGCAGAGAAATTTATTACAATCGAAACCCGATCTAAAGTATAATTAACAAGGTCTATACTTGTTTCATTTTTAAAATAGAATCGGATATCAAGTTCGTGAAGGTCAGGGTCAGTTGCAATCTGTTCTGATTCAATTATCCAAGATTCAGTATCGTTTAATAATGCCATTTGAGGTGTTGTGTCATCCAAAACCGTTCCAGTTTTGATGTATGGTTTTTCATTAGGAGGATCTTCTATGGTAAAATTATTAGCATGAAATTTTGTAAAAGTATCTAAACCTGCTATAGATATATTATTAGTTGTGTACGAGATTTTCTCTCCAGGTTCTAATTTCCAATTTTCTTCGTACCAAATACTATCTTTATTTGTAAAAGCATCTTTAGCCGTTTCCTCATCTCCTAAAAATAATTCAATAACATAAATCAATGAAGCATAAGGATTTTGTCCAATTGGAATATCATAAATATTCTCAATTAAATTAGCCATTTCCTCACTATAGGGGAAAATATTAGTCAGGTTTAATACAGGATAATAATAATCTATTACACCAAGACCCCATGTATCAAAGTAGAAAAGCCGAGGATCTTTATCTACATTTAAGAATTCTTCAACTGAATCATATTGGTCAGTTCCTGTATTGTAAATATCATCAATCGCTACCCATAGTTCATTATAAAGGGTATCTCCTAATAATGAGTTAAGATCCATTGGTATAGAAGTGGGTACCCCCCAAACGCTAATATTTCCTACATTTGTTGCTGTTATATTGAAGGAAAATACCTGTGTTGCTCCTTGAGAAGCATTATTGCCAATGAGTTCCTTTGTAATAATCATGAGAGGCTCTGAATTAGAAACATTATAAGTTATTATTAAATCACTAATCGGATTTAATATACCAGTTGGAATAAATGAAAAACCTTGAAAACCAAATTGCCCTAATAAATTTACAATATCCTCTTCATCATCAAGATTCACAGGTCGAGAATAAGATCTAATTACTCCTTTATCATTAAACCATAATAATTCAAAAGAATATTCTTCAAGGGAGTAAATATCAAATTCTACCTCTGTAAATTCTAATAAAGAACCGATTTGCTCTAACATAAAATTTGACAACTCAAAATTGTCTGGAGTTGCATCAATAATATCTGTACATAAAATATTTATATCAATCCCGCTCATGAGAGCCCCGAGTAATGCGATATATATTTTTTCACTCGGACTTATAGATCCTCCTGTATATCCTAATGCATCCCATAAATTAAATTCATATTGGTTATTAGACCTCTTTCTTATACCATTATTTAAACCTTCATATTGAATAGTTAGAGTAGTATAATGAGAATCACTTGTTAAATTAAAAGCTCCACCAATCTGCTCTAAATCCTCTTGCGAAATGGTTTCATTATCAAAGCCTAAAAGTGGTAAGAATGCATCATCCGAATCGTTAAGCTGCTCAAAAGTATTACCTATTTGTTCCATAAAATTTTCTATGTCTCTAAATCGTGAGAGAGAGGATTCAATGGTTTCTGAGTCAAAGCTTAATTGATCTGTCGAAATATTAAATTCTTCATCTAAAGAATTTAATAGTAGATATGTAACAGAAAGATGATGATATTGAATATAGTTATTACTGGTTAAACGATCAATATCTAAAGTCTGCCAATATCCATCCATTGGCAGGTTATTTGTTATTTCTTCAAAAAAAGACTCCCAGTCTGGATAATATCCTACAAATGGGAAGAGGTGTGAATTAGAAGAATTTACGCTTATTAAATCAACTTCAAATTTTCTCTTAATAATATCTAATGCTCGATTTGCTCTTAATTGAGCAGTATTAGGATCTAAGCTGGGATCGTAGTAAAGAAATCCAATAAAACCGTTATAACTAAAATCAAGCTGAGATCCAAATATATTTTCAGATAATATGCTCGGAAACATTTCTGGATTGATGCCATTCGAAACGCTGAGGAAAAAATTACATTTTTCAAACGCAGGATCATTAGTATCAAATTGAGAGACAATATTAGTGTCATTCGTAAATAATGATTGTTGAATAATGCTTTTTGAACCAGCAAGATACGCACTAATTTGCTCAGCGTATAAGTCTGTTCCCGCAATATCTGAAGTTAATGGTTTATTTTCCAAATTTAACTCTAATGCCTCGTTGTTGACATCTGTTAAATCTCCCGATGATAGAGGAAAAAAAACAAGTAACTGGTTAAATATAGAGATAAAAACCAATAAAACAAGAAATGCTTTTTTTAATTTTTTCATTCTTTTGAAATTTTTCCTCCTATCCTATTGAGTTTCTCTATAAATATCAATTATTTTGCGTTTTCGCGATTTTCTTAACATGAGATACATTCCTGTCCAGATAAATACAGTTGAAAGTATATATAGCATAATTGAATTAAAATATGGAAATACGGGGCGATATGGTAAATCGGCAAAAAGTGCAAAGTTAGATGTGACTAACCACCCTGTAAAATACCCAACAAGGATGCCTACTGTCCCTGCGCTTAACATTATTATTAGAGCCTCAATTATAAACATACGATTCATCTCTTTTCCTTTCAAACCAAGGGTACGAATAATTCCAATTTCTTTCTTTCGCTCCATAATCGATGAATACGATGAAGATAATATTCCAAAAAGACAAATAAAAACGGTAGCACCAAGTATCATTGTAAAAAGGGCATCAATAATCGCAAAAAATTGTTCTTGTCTTTTAACCATTTCTTCTAGATTATATATCTCATAATCGTAGTCATTTTGAAATAGATCGTCAATATCATCTTCAATTGATTCAGCCTCATCAAGCTTATCATCTTGTATTTTAATAAAGATTTTACTTAACCAAGTCGGCTCCGGAATATCGATAATTTCTAAATAAGTTTGCTGAGAAACTAGCACACCTCCTTCATAAGAGCGTGATCTAGTTCCCCCAAATTCTTCTATAAATCCGGGCATACTAGAAGCCATTCCAACAATTTTAAATTCGTATTTTTCTTTCTCATCACCTCTTTCGATAAAGATTCTTACTTTATCCTCTAATTCCATTTTTAATTCTAATGCTATAGCTTCAGAAATAATGCATGTGTAATCGTCCTCATTTTCAAATAAGCTGTCAAATGCATCATGCATGTCACCTTTAGTCATTTCAATTAAGTCGGTTTGTACCGTAGACAGATATTGTTCATCAATCCCGGTAAGAGTTATTTTTTCCGTCGAGACACCCCCATAATCTCCAATATCCGCTTCAAATTTTTTATCTTCCTCAGAATAGATTTGAGTTAACTGCCAAGGTGTTGCCAATACAGAAGATACTTTTTCAATACCATCAATTAGCAATAACTGTTCTTCAAAATCTGTTGTCATTATTCGGTTCGGATCAATTGCTCGCTTTTCCTCTTCCTCGTCCTCTTCATCATCATCTCCACCACCTACAAATACATTCCCCTCGTTTTCTTCCTCCTCTTCTTCCCAACCGATAGTTTCCATTAACAAATCGGATCCATAAGTTAAGCGCGTTGTTAATGCAACTTGCGAGGATTGAGTATGAATGACAATGGAAGCATATACAACAAAGGAAAATGAAAGTGCTGTTATTATAATCGTACTTGCATTTCTTCTTTGATACCTAAAGACAAATATCTTTATAACATGAATTAATCGTTTGGAACGAAAAATACCAAGTTTGAATAGTTGAATCATTAATCTTAACACAACAGGCAACAGGCCTAGTCCTGCTAATGTTAAACCAATCGAAAATACTAACAGGAGTACGATAAATGTAGTTGCCATCAAAGTAATATTCATTGATACAATGAGCCTTGGTATAACAAACATAACAAATCCTCCATTGATTGCTAAAACAAGCCCAGCTATTATTAATTTATAGTTCACAGAGGTTCTTCTTTGAAGATGATAAAGAGTGTCTTCATGACGATATGGATGAATAGATTCAATAAGTTGAAGTCGTCTAACTTTAAGGGCTGGTGATATACTGACTACTAATCCTACGGTAATGCCCATTAAATAAGCAATCATTATTGAATACCATGTAAAGTAAAACGCTAAATCTTCTCCTGTAATAAGAAATTCATTCGCGAAAGGAATAACAAGATACTGAGTTTCAAAAAATGCACTTACTATCCCAAGTATTGCTCCAAAATTGCATAAAAGGAATCCTTGTACTAATACTATTTTTAAATTATAGTTTTTATTCGCCCCTAAAGTTCTAAATATCCCAAATTCTCTAATTCTCTCTTCTACTGATGTTTTTAAAATCCCATTAATTAAAATCCCGGAAATTAACATGGTTACAATTGAGACAAACACAAAAATTACGGTGATTGCCATGCTTAAAAATTCTGATTGTCCAAGGAGTTCTAACTTCGGTAATTCTATAGTATATTCATTTAATCCTAATTCTTCCTGGATTTCACCTGCTATCTCTTTCACTCTTTTTTGAGAACCTTCAACATCTCTTATATCATACAATTCCTCTTGATTCTTAAAAGTTAATATTAATTTACTACATTTACCAGTGAAATCATCTTCTTCTTTAAAAATATCATAAAGTGTTTTAATATCAACTACAATTAAATTCTCTACGCGATACTCATTAGGCCACTTTTGATTATAATCGAAAATTTCATCGATATTAAAAATAACTGTTTTTTCAATCTCTTTACTACCATGGGTCATGCTCACATTTACTACAACTTTATCCTCCTCATCATAATTAATTTTATCATTAAACCCATGATATATAGCACAATGATACAGCTTGAATTCTTCTATGTCTTTCTCTTCTTCAGGTGAATCTGGTTTTGTAAAAGAACCAAAATCTAAATCTTCTTCTAAAGAGAAATCTATTCCTGAAATCAATGTATCTTCTATTCGATCTGTACCGGAAATGGCTAATTCTCCATCTAATTCCATTCTGGGGATGAAATCATCAATCTCATCAGAAGCATCCTCAATTTTATCGATGATTGGGTCATACTCAAAATAAGAAGAACGATTCTCAGGTTCATTTTTATAATGACGAATTGAAACTACCATATCCTGACCCCCTGCATCAGCGCTCATATAATCTACGAATGATACGGAGATTGAATCAGCTAAAAAAAGAACAACAGAGAGAATTCCAACTGATATCATTACTCCAATAAGTGCTAATGCTGTTCTGATCTTTTGTTGCGAAAGATCCTTAAAGGCATATTTAAAAATTAAGATAATACTTCTCATAGAGCTGATAAGTCTTTATTGATTTTTTTAATTACAAGATCTTTAAATTTTATTTTAAAATTAAAATTTCTCCCTCAATTTTACCATTAATTCCATTTTCCTCAATTATCTCGTTTATGACATCATTAAAATGAATGGGTAAGTTTAACACTATACTCCCAGGGACGCTACTTTTTATTTCTTCAACCTTTATCTCTGTTCTACCTTGATTCGCAAATAGATACTGAAAAATTTTGCTTTTACATTTTTCTTTATTCATCTCTGCTTCCTGTTTTCTTTTTAATTCCATCATTTCTGTTTCTTTTAATCCTCCTACTTTCCCTTCATGACTAAGTTTTCCATCTCTCATATGAAACACTTTTGAAGCAAATTCAGAAACTGCAGCATCATGAGAAACAGCTATAAACGTGGCACCTTTTCTATTTAAATCTCTAAGAAGATTTAGAATCAAAATTCCCGTTTTACTATCTAAATCTCCTGTAGGTTCATCTAATACACAAATTGCAGGATCATTTGCAAATGCTCTTGCTATAGCAACTCTTTGTTGCTCACCTCCAGATAATTCTGAGGGTGTATGATGAGACCTTTCATCCAGTCCTACTAATCTTAAAAGATCCATTCCCCTTTTCCGTTTTCCTCGACGACTTAATTTACCGGAAAAATGCAATGGAACCATAACATTTTCCAAAGCAGTCATTTGGGGCAAAAGATTATAGAATTGAAACACAAAACCTATCCTTTCTTTCCGAATATCCGCTAATTCATTATCAGAAAGCATTGAGATATTCCTTCCTTCAAGGAATATTTTTCCCCTCGTAGGGGTATCAAGACCTCCAATTAAATTAAGTAAGGTTGTTTTCCCAGACCCTGATGGACCCATTATATCAACAAAATCGGCTTTATCGATTGTGAGATCAATACCACGGAGAGCTGCTACTGCAGTAGTGCCTAAAAGATATGTTTTATGAAGGTTCTCAACTACGATTAAATGTTCATAATCTACTTCTACATCTTTATCTTCTTTTATCAATTTTTTCATTTCTTTCTTTGCTTCCCGAGAAGATTTCAAAGTTACTGATTTCTGTTTCTTTATTGAGTTTTTTTGCTTTTTTTCTTTCCATTTACGGAAATCTTTAGTGATTTCCCCTTTCCAAATAGCGAGTTTTCCTGTCTCTTCCTCGTACTTTTCCATCAAAGGATCTTTCTTCATTATATTTGTCATTAATAAGCTACTCTTAATTAGACTATAATTTTATTAAATTTTAGTTAAATCTCTTTTAACTGATATGAAATTTATTACGTTATCATGAAAAACTTATCACTTATGACTTGATTAATTGTAAAAATCAAAATACATATAAAAATTGTTTTAAAAAGTTTCAAAAGGTTTCCAATGGTTTTATGTTTAACTTAATTTAAAGAATTATATTATAAGAAATATATTTGAGTTTAAATGAAGGGCATTTTTAAACGTTTATATTCTAATGCCATAGAAATTTTTCAAATCATCATAATTACAATACATATAGCCATAATTTCAATTGAATAAGTAAAAATATTGCTAAATTAAGAAGAATTGTATTTTTGTTTTTTTAGATACTTTAAAATCTTTAAATAAAGCTCTTGTTCGGCTTGATTTTGAGATTTGTAAGATTTTGATTTCAATTCTTTTGGTAATTTGATTATTAATTGTTTTTTTTGATTATAGATTTTAGGGCTCATTGCTACCCATTTGGGTTCATGATCGGAGCCAAAATTTTTAAAATCACACTTAATTACAGGAGTAAGTTTATATATACTCTGTAGATATTCCAGTAGCTTATTTTTATTGAAAATAGATGATTCCTTTATTATTGAATCCCAATCTTGGAAAAATTTATCAATTATCTTCTCTTCAACGGTATCTAAATCTGAATTTGAATCTAAATAAAGCGCTCCGCAAATTGCCTCAAGGGAATCGGCTGAAGTTTTTGTACCAATTATTTTTTGTTTCTTGGAGGCAAGGATATATTTTTCTAATTTCATTGTATGGGCAATCATACTAAATGTTCTATTACTTTCTAAACACTGTTTCATCTTAGTTAATTCTCCGGGGTCATTTGCTCCTTTGTCATAGATTTTTAAGCTAAAAATTAATTTGATAACAGCATCACCAAGAGTTTCTAAGACTTCATAATGAGGTATCCCTAACTCATTACCCAGTTTAGGAGTAGTCAACGCTTGTTTTAACAGATCTTCATTTTTAAATTTATAACTTATTAATTTCTGAAATTCAATTAATTTCTCTGAGACGGAATTCAACATTTTCCCAATTGATTATAATAATTAACTTTAATATGTATTATTTAAGAATTAATATTTAACTATAATTTTGTTTAATTTCAAATTGAAAAAAAGCGACTTTATTAATAATGTGATGAAGAATGAGTGATCTAAAAAGAGAGAAAGAACAAGGTTTTGATATGGAATATTTAGGGGATGTTTTAGATAAAAAAAAAGAATTAGGAGTCAAATACCAAACACCAGGATTTGGTTTAGCAGCTCAGTTGTTTTCATGTGTTTCGAAATGTGTTATAGAGAAGTTGGGACCTGATGAGGGAGAAAAACTTCTTAAAGAAGCAGTAGAATATTTTGGTAAAGAGAGAGGAAAACGAATTGCTGAAAGAGTGAAAGCAGAGGGTAAGCCTTTAACGTTTAAAAACTGGTTGATATATACCGATATAGATTCCTCGAATTTTAAACCTGTCGCAAGCATAGAAGATGGTGATTTTATTGCAAAAATCAGACATTGTGCTTTCTATAACGCGGCAGAGGAATGGGGATTGGGGGATTATGCTAAAATCTATTGCAAATATGTGGACTATAAAATCCTTGAGGGCTACAATCCAGACATAAAGCTTATTTTAAATGAACGACAGGCTACAGGAAAAAATCGCTGCATATTTCGTTATATAATGAAATCAGGTAGTAAGTAAAATTTAATAGTTAAAACAAGTCTTTATTATTATATGGAAAAAGAGAATTTAGATAAAGTTCTCTCTATGATTAAAGGAATCGAGAAGAAAAATTTAGAATTTGACAAATATCTTTCTAATTTGAAAATTTTATCAAGAAATAGTTTACTTAAGGAAATCATATCTGATATACTTGAAAACAATAAATTTTTTCAAAGAATTCGATTAAACGATGAGGGTATTTGCCTCGCTAAAGAAGAATTAGAAGGATTTTCAAACGGGAATTATAT
>JAHQWS010000046.1 GCA_029856295.1 Promethearchaeia archaeon | reverse complement strand
AATAATTACTATTATGGCGCAATTTAAAATAATCTAAATTAATAACATGGATCGAACTTAGCGCATAGCAATTGGTAAAATACCAAAGACTTGTTCATATGGTTAAGAAAAGTATAATTTATAAAAAAGTAATTTAAAAAGAACAAAGGATTCTTGAAGATTTATATACGATACTTAAGTTGTTTATTATAATAGAAATAAAAATTTAATATTCTGAAAGAAAACTAAAATAATTTTTAATGGGATAATCTAATGTCAGATCAAGAAGGATTAAGTCCTGATGCAATTGGAAGATTAACGGGCAAAACAACTACTCACACGGTTCAAATTATATTTACAAATCTCGATGTTGAAAGAAATAGCTATTTTGTAATATATGGTGATAAAAAGGGAGCTGAACCATATTTTATACTACATCTTATGGACATGTGGAGCGATTCTAAGGGTATGATGGGAACATTAATTGTGCTGGGAGAGAGACCAAGTAAGCCTTTTGATGTTGGAATCGAAGTTTTTCTTGCAAGTGAGAAACAAATCACTAAACTTTTGGGAATATATAACCCACCCGAAAAATCAGTATCGTTAGGGAAGCTCATAGGATATCCTTTTGATGTTAATTTATTAATAAAGAATTTTGGTAGAATTTTCATAACGGGCAAATCTGGTTCGGGGAAGAGTTATACTATGGGTGTTCTCTGCGAGGAGTTCCTAAGAAAAGGAATCCCAATCGTCATCCTTGACAGGCATGGCGAATATGGAAGCTTAAAGGTGGCAAGTGGGGAGCTTGATAAAAAAAAGGAAATCCCCGCATCATTTCAAGCTAAATCAAATGTATGTCCTTGGTGTGGAGAAGAAGTCCTTGAGAAAGCTACTGAATGTAAGCATTGTGGAAAAAGTTTGGAAAGCGAAATGATCGAAGACACTAAAACTAAAGACCCTAGCGCAAGCGAGTTTGCTGATAATATAATTGAATTTTCGGATTTAAAGATGAATGCCAGCGCAGATATCGACATAGAATATTTATTTTCTCTAGACCCAAAGGATATAGTTGCTCCTAGATTATGTTCAATTATTAACTTGAGAGGATTAGACCTTGAGGTTCAGGAAGTAATTGCGGGCAAATTACTAAAAAGGTTATACCAAGCAAGCACTTCGGGTCAAATTCCGCCATTTTATCTGTTTTTAGATGAAGCTCATTTATTTGCGGGGAAAAAACAAACTGAAACCTGTGATGTAGTAAAACTGTTTGCTCAAGAGGGGAGAAAGTTTGGAGCAAATATAGTTATCGGAACCCAAAGACCACAGTTACTTGATACAACTATAAGAGCTCAAGCGGGAAGTTGGGTTGTTCATAACTTATCAGATGTGAGAGACATTGGAATAACTATTTCAAGTGCTGAAGATTTAAGTAAAGAAAACAAAGATGATATCTCTGGTTTAGATAAAGGTGAAGCAATTATTTGTGGAGAATGTGTTTCAGGCATCCCGCTCTTTGTTAAAGTGAGAAAAAGAACAACTAAGCATGGAGGGATGGGCTTCAACGTACTTGATTTCCTTTCTGAACAAACCGTAGAAGGATTACAGAAAAGGAAGGATAGAATTTTGGGTAAGAAATCGGCAGATGAGTTAGCAGTAGGAAAAACAATGTATCAGGAAATGAAGGAGCCTAAAACAGCTACCGATTATGTAGAAGAAATTTCCGAATTAAAAAGAAGAATTTCTGAACTAGAGGATGAGTTGTCAACATTAAAAGAACAATATTCTAGCTTAGAACAAGACGCCGGAAAACCTATTATTAGCGGTGATGAGGGTGAAAGGATACAAGAATTAGAAACAGACATTAATGTTTGGAAGGAAAAGTATAATTATTTAAAACAGATGTCCGAGTCTAAACAACCAGTATCTAGTGAAGATAATAGTGAATTAATGATAGATTATAAAAATAAAATAATCGAATTAGAAGCAGAGCTTAAAAAATATAAAGGTAAATTCACTAATGCGATGCTACTGGCAGAAAAAACTCTTCGAGAATTAAAGAAAGCACAAAAATGAAAAATGTGTTTTATTTTTAAAGAGAATAAATAATTTTTAGCAAAATCTATTAAAAAAAGATAGTAAAAGAATTTTATTTTTTATTTTTATTTTTTCAATATTTTATAATTATTTAGGTGGTCTGATTACAAAAGCTAAAATTGCAGCACCAATAGACATTATACCCATTACGATAAATAATAGCAGATAATTACCAAATGCTAATACAATTATATTAACTCCAATAGCTCCAATAAAGCCAGCAACACCATATGCAGTAAAAACAATTCCGTAATTAGCACCTAGGTTCTTTGAACCGAATAAATCAGCAGTGGCCGTGGGAAAGAGGGAAAAATTGCCTCCGAAACAAAAAAATATAGTACATGTAATTATCAAGAAATAGACTTCGTTTATATTCGTGCTAAAATATATTAACATAAGGATTGCTTGTACAATAAACATTAAGATCATAGCTTTTTTATAATTCACCAGATCAGCGAGTTTACCCCAGACAATTCTTCCAGCACCATTGAATAAAGCTGCAAGGCTTCCAATTAAGACAAAATCGGCAGTGGATATTACATAAGAGGGGGTTGATCTTGAAAACGCAGCAAAACTACCAATAACCATCAAACCAGATATGGCACTTAATACGAACATGCTCCATAACATCCAGAATTGTGGAAGTTTGACCATTTTACTTCTTTCAAAGTCCAATCCAGAAAGACCACTCTCTTCTGATGGTGGCGGAGGTGTCCATCCTTTTGGCTTCCAACCTTCAGGAGGATTATTCAAGGTTAATGCCCCTATAAAGACCAATATAAAATAAATGATACCTAAGAGAATAAACATTATAGGTATGCTGATGGCAACAAAGGCTCTTATTAAAAAATTAAAAATAAACGCACCTGCTCCAAAGCCCGCTACAGCGATTCCATTAATTAGTCCTTTCTTATCTGGAAACCATTTATTGGCACATGCAATGGGACATACATAACCGAAACCAATTCCAATCCCGAAAAGGATTCCATAAGTTATTAATAAGCCTATTAAACTCGTCATGAGAGATGATAAAATTACACCACTAGCCATTAATATCCCTCCTAAAATAGCTATTTTCTTTGGACCATATTGTTGCTGTAGCTTCCCTGCAAATATCATTGTAACGGCGAAAGCTAATAGCCCCACTCCGAAGACATATACAGTTACTTCAGGCGGCTGATTTAGATAAGGGCTTACAAAAATCGTCATCGTTCCCCATGAATATATGGTGCCTAAAGCTAATTGGATTAGAATTGCTCCAATTACTACTATCCAACGATTCTTTACTTTATCTGTTGACATTTTTTAATGAACTAACAAATTATTTAATTATTTTTAAAAATTATTTTGATGATAAAAATCTTTCATTAATAATTTAAAGAGATAAGCAATTGTTAAAATTAAAGCTCATTGAAAAATTCGTAGGTATAGTATAATCCTTCATTAGATTAAATAAAGGATAAAATTTATTTACAATTTTTCCATCTTTTAATGTTAATTTTAATCTATTTTCTGTATGATTAGCTTCAGGAGTAGGAATCTACAAGGCGATTAAGATTAATTTGCGACCTCATGAAAAAAAAACCATATTATTTAATTTTGAATTGTAAATCTTAGAGACCCATTTGTTTTAATTTACTTTGAACGTCTTCCATCCTACTGGGTGTTAAATCATAAGATTTCCAGAAAATTCCCTTTTTTGAGAAAACTAATGGAAATACAGGTATTTCCACTGCAAAATTATTAAAAATGTGAAAAACTTTAAAAATCTCGTGTTTATAAAAAATTTATGAGGAAGTTATTTTCGAACAATCCCTAAAATAAAAATCGAAAAGTCTTTTAAAAATAACAAAATTTAAAAATTCAAATTTATAAAAAAAATAGGTGCAAATAAAATGACAGAAGAAAGTCAAGACGAATGTAAAGTAACTTATACGAAAAAGTATGTCCGTTATAGCGTTTTATTACTAGGGTTGATTAATTTGGTGGATGTTTTTCACTCAAATGTGGATAATATAGTTGTATCCGTTGTTGTGGACGAGTTTTTAATCTCTAAAGGAGTTCCAGAGAATGTAGCCTATGCCCAATATGGGATGGCAATGTCATTATTAACAATTTTTATGTTGATTGCATTAGCAATTAGATATATCGCTGATCGATATGGACGGAAACCTGCCTTAATAATTAATGTGACGGGGATGGCCTTGAGTTCCCTTTTATGTATCTTTGCCCAGAATTTTTGGACATACATTCTAGGCGTCTTATTTGGGGCTATATTTCTAAGTGCCGATATACAAATGTTACTGATAAATGAAGAATGCCCAAAAGAAAAACGTGGCATATACGTAGCTGTTGTTAGAATATTCGGTTTAATTGGACCTGTATTAGTTTTGCTTTTCCGTTTCCTGTTTATGTCCGATTCTAACGCTAACTGGCGAGTGTTATATTTACTACCGCTTACTTTTGGATTGGTTATTACAGTATTGGCAATTTTTACTCTTAAAGAATCTAGTGTTTACTTAACGATGAAAGCTCAACGAGCTGCACATCCTGAAATGCAACAAGTTAAAAAAGAAAGTTTCGTTCAAGCAATGAAAAATATACGTAAACTTAAAAATTTTAGGCTTATAATAGCTACATTTATTGTAGGTGTTTTAGCTGTTTTGGGGGGATTTGTATATGGGTCATATATGGAACCATATTTATCCCAAAATTTTACGTTCAATGAAGTAACCTTTATTTGGCTACTTCGTTTTTTAGCAGGTATCCCATTGAGCGCATTTATAGGGAAAATTAACGATAAAGTTGGACGTAAGGCAGGACTATATACGCATCTGATTTCCATTCCCGTCTTTTTGGTCTTATGCATCATTTCTGTCCGAGCTGGTGATTTTATTCTTACAGGAATTTTCTTTGGATTGTTCATTGGTGCACTATGGTCGACTCCAATCACAGCAGGTATTATAATCGCTGAATTAACGCCAACTAAATATCGGGGAACTATTTCAGTTTATCTCTTGGTTATTGCTTATATATTAATAGCAGTGGCTACTTTGTCATTTTCCATAATGAAATTATGGTTAGATTTCGAGATTATATTCCTCATAGCATGCATTCCGGGATGCTTGATTGCTATCCCTATTGTAATTAAATGGGTGCCGGAAACTAAAGCAACTGATTTAACTAAAGTTGAATAAATTAGATAGATTATACTATTCGCATTAAAACCAGAGATTCTTATATTTTTTAGTAAAAAAGCAGAAGAAATTATTAGAATAAAAAAGATTAAATCTATGGAGGAAGATAAATGACCAAACAAATGAATTTGAGATTAGAAAAAGATTTAATTAAGGAATTGGAGGAGCTCGCAGAACAAGAAAATTTGGATCGCTCCGCATTAGTAAGAAAAATATTAATCGAAGGTTTACAGCAAGAACGTTTGAACTTTGCGCTCCAAAAATATATGATGAAAGAAATCTCCATTGAACGAGCGGCGGAAATCGCGAGAGTTTCTATGCATGACCTCATTCTTAAAATGTCTCAACTGGGTATTCTCTCTAATTTAAATATGGAAGATTTCAAGAAAATCTTATGAGATTGTTTAATAATTTAAAGAGATAAGCAATTGTGCTTTGTGTATGGCATTTTACATTGTTTCCTATTAAAAGATATTATAATTATAAAGAATCAGAAAAAATCTATTCAATATTTAAAAAACAAATTTTTATCTAATTTTTAAACATTTTTAAGAACAGAAGACAATATTAAATCATATTCAAAGATTAATTAGGACTCTTGTTATCTCAACTATAAAATAGTAAAATACTAAAGATTAGAATCATGGATCAAAAAGCTACAGATAAAAAAAGATTGATAGTAGTTATAATTTTTCTTTCAATGTTCATTTTAGGCACTTTTTTAATTTTTACAACACCTTCAAGCATTAATATAACGTATAATAAGACCATTAAAACAAAAGATGGAGAAACAATTTCATTTAATGTTTTTGAACCAAATAATGGAAAGAAAGAGAAACCCGCTATTATAATTGGTCATGGTATAATGGTTAATAAAGAAATGCTAAAAGAATATGCCATTGAATTAGCCGCAGCTGGATTTGTAGCAATTACATTTGATTTCAGAGGGCATGGACAAAGTTCAGGTGATCTCAATAGGAATTTGTTAATCAACGACGTAAAAGCAATAAAAAGATATTTGGAAAATCGAGCAGATATAGATATAGATAAACTGGGGTACATTGGATATTCCATGGGAGGATATCCGGGAAATAAAATTGTGAAAGATGATAATGATTTTAAATGTTTTATTGGAATTGGAACGAGTTTAAGTATCGATGATGATGATTGCGTTAACAGAACTTTAAATATTCTTATGATCTTAGCGAAATATGATCAAGCATTTGATCTTGAAAGAAGTAAGAAACAAATTGCCGATAGACTGGATATGGATGAAGATGATGTTCAAGTAAATAAATTATATGGTAGTTTTGAAGATGGGGATGCAACAAAATTGTATTTAGATGATAATTCTGACCATTTTCTTACGGCATACGACCAAGACTTTATAAGAGAGGCAAGAGATTGGGTCATAAATACATTTCCTAATGTTGACCCTGTTGATCAAAACTTTTTTGCTAATTTAAGGGCATTAATTCTAATTCTACAACTTATTGGGGGAATTGGATTTTTCTTTCTAATAATAGAACCCCTATCTAATGCTTTTTTTAAGAAACACAGACGAGACCCTTCTGATAAAAAAAGTTTGCTGAATGAAAGTAATGAAGAATTAATTGTACCCAAAGAATTGGAAGAAGCTAGAAGTGAATTGGAGAAAGAAACAATCAAAAATATCTCCTTAAAAACTATAATTTATTCGCTAATACTAGCAATTCCTGGAATGATATTATTTGTATCTTTCTTTCTTTTTTTACCCTTGTCTACCGCGGGATTTACATTAATGTTATTATATGGTCAAGTTTTCGGAGTTTTTGTATTACTTTGGAGAACATGTAAAAAAAGAAAAACTTCATTCTTAGAATTTCTCAAAAAACCATTTATAGAAACACAACAGAATATTTTGAAACAAATAATTTTAGGAATTGGATTGGCTATTATCTTATATTTCATATTATATCTTTCAATTGGTTTAAATTATTTAGGATTGGTGCCTTCATTGTTTAATAAGATACTATGGATTCCAATTTATATTTTAGTCGTATTTTTGATGTATTTCATATTTAGCTTGCTATTTCAAGAAATCTTACAAAAAAGAATTGGCAAGGGGCCTAGTAATCTCTTAAAGGCATCATTAGTGAGTTACGGTATACAAATGGTTTATTTTATCACCTATATTTTGTTAATTTGCTTTTTATTAGGTGGTTTTTTCTTTATCCAATTTTTATATTTTGCGGTACCAATATTTCTTTTATCACATTTCATTTCAGCTACATTATATCAGAAGTTAGGGAAACAAGGAATATTAATCGCAGCAATCATAAATACTCTCTTTCTCACTTGTCTAATTGGTACATTATCGCCTTTTATGTCTGGTTTCGATATGATAATGATTTTTAATGATTGAAATTAATTTTGAATTTTTTTTACTCTTTTTTTCATAAGTAACTGAATTTTTCTTGAAATAATATGAGCAAATTACAATCGGACCCTCTGGATTTATACAATACTCTTGATAAAGAATCTTCCTCATTAAAAAATAGTGAGAGGGAAGAGCTTTATGGAGTGTTTTATATTTACACTTAAAAATAAATTCAAGGATAAAAATTATTCATTAATAATTTAAAGAAATGAGTAAAATAGCTATTTACATCACGTTTTCTATAATTCAAAAAACTGATAAATCAATTAGTAAATTTTTAAAACTTTTTAAGGATAAAAGACAATATTTTAATCATAATTTTATAATTGTATTTAAAAATAAACTTTCTAAAGTGGATTATCATGGAACGAAACACCATGGATAAAAAAAAAAAAATATTGATATTAGCATTTCTTTCAATGTTCATTATTGGGACATTTCTTATTTTTACAATTCCTCCAGATATTAAGATTACATATGGGAAAACCGTAGAAACTAAAGATGGAGAAACAATATCATTTAACGTTTTCGAACCAGACAATGGAGGGAAAAGAAAACCAGCAATATTGATTGGTCATGGAGTAATGGTAAATAAAGAGATGTTAAAGGAATTTGCTATAGAGCTTGCTGCTTCAGGATTTGTAGCAATAGCATTTGATTTTAGAGGTCATGGACAGAGTTCTGGTGAGATAAACCGTAATTTATTAACTCAAGATGTCAAAGCTATTAAGAAATATCTTGAGACCCGTGGAGATATATACATACATAAATTAGGATACATTGGCTATTCGATGGGGGGAGGTCCTGGGAATGCAATTGTTAAGGATGACAAGGATTTTAAGTGTTTTATTGGAATTGGTACGGGGTTGTCCATTGATGATGATGATTGTGAAAACAGGACTCTAAATATTCTTATGATTCTTGCCAAATACGATGAGGGACGTGATCTAAAAACTGCTAAACAAGAAATTGCTGATAGGTTAGATATGGATGCTGCTGATGTCAAAGTTAACACTCTGTATGGTAGTTTTGAAGATGGAGATGCGACAAAACTATTTTATGATGATAACTCTGATCATTTTATTACGCCGTATGATTCTTCGTTTATAAGAGAGGCAAGGGATTGGGTTAAAAGCACCTTTCCCAAAGTTGATCCAATCGATGAAAACTATTATGCAAATATAAGAGCATTAATTCTCGTGCTACAGCTTTTTGGAGGTATTGGCTTCTTTTTTCTTATACTAGCCCCTACATTTAGATCATTCTTAAAAAACAAGGAAACGAAGATCGACGAGATAAGTAGCGATGACATTTCCTTGAAAAATTTCGCGATAAAGACAATACTTTATTCTCTAATATTTTTTATTCCTGGAATCTTGATCTTATTGCCATTTTTCTTATATTTACCATTAACAGTTGCAGGATTCGTTTTGATGCTCCTTTATGGCCAAGTATTAGGAATTTTCATCCTCCTTTGGAGGGATGGCAATCGCAAAGGAAAAACACTGAAAGAAATACTATTAGAACCCTTTAAGGGCAAAGAATTAGATGTTAAAAGAGAAATTTTGGTCGGAATTTTTTTATCGTTGGTACTTTTTTTGATTCTTTATCTTTCAATAGGGCTTAATTACTTAGGTATATTGCCTTCGTTACAAAATAAAATCTATTTTGTGCCGATTTACATAGGTGTTGCTCTTTTGATGTATATCATATTCGGACTATATTTTCAGAAGATTATACAGGATAAAATTGGCACGGGATCCAAAAATGCATTGAAAGCTGCACTATTCTCTTATATTATTCTGATGATTTACTTCAGTTTCACTATAACATTAGTTTGTGTGGTGGGAAATACTCTCTTTTATATAATGTTCTTTTGGGTTGCTATACCTCTATATCTATTTTCCAGCATAATTAATGCAATCACGTACGATAAAAC
>JAHQWS010000045.1 GCA_029856295.1 Promethearchaeia archaeon | reverse complement strand
GTAGAAGTAACCAGACTATGTTAAATATAATTGTTATGAGGATTAGAAATTTTGTTATTGGATTAAACAATGTATTTTTTAAGGATTTATTGAGCTGCATTTCAAGTTCGCCATTCAATAAATTCCCTACAGAGCTGAAATTACTGACTAATTCTTTATTCATATGTATAGAGCCTAAAAATCTTGGCTTTGATAAATTATTTATAGAATCAGAGAGCGCATCTGAAGAGAATAGACCATCAGTTTTCTTTTTATTATCAGTTTCTTTCATTTTAATTCTTTAAATTTTCTTTATTTTCAAGAAAATAAATTCTTTTCTTCTTAAATTATTTATGGTTGTGAAACATAAAAAACCCAAATTCTGAAAAAACAGCTAAAATTTGATTACCAAAATGCCTTTTGAAACTTCTTAATCGTGTCTTCTAAACTGTCATCAATATCTTCATTGAAATTGGCAAAGAAGTTTATATCAGAATCCCATGAAGCCAAAACATCAGAGTATTTATCAAAAAACTTTTCTGCAATAACCTTTAATTCATATTGGACTTTTTTCTCCTTAACCTTTTTCGCTGAATTTGCAACAAATATGTGGCCCTTATCTTTATAAATTGTAAATCTTATTGAACTCAATTCAAAATTCGACAAGCCTCCCTTAGCAAGCTCACTTGCAAATGAGTTTAGGGCAGTCATTAGAGCACCAAAAAGTTGTTCATTGACCTTAGGATTGAAGACCCTACTAAATAATACTATACCACTCTCGCTAAGAATCCATATATCTTGTACGACTTTGACCAACGAGATCCCCGCTTTCTCGACTATATAATTTTAAATAATTTAATATAATTTATTATGAAGTTATAAAAAGATAGAGACAAATCATTTATATAAATTTATTTTTACAATTATAAATTCCTAAATAAATATTTAAAATTGTAAATAAGCTAATATTTCAAGAAAGAATATAGAAAAGAGGGAAGAACTAAGTAAATTTTGTAAGAGTGATATTATCAATGAGATAAAGTTCACCGAAATCGTTAGGCATTCTCCATGATTCTAGAGAAATGGTGGTTTTTTTAGGTTCTTTTTTAACCTCAACTAAAACAAAATTAAAAGCTACTTCACTTTCCGCTATAAAATCATTATCATAATCATTAACATCACGTAATGGCGCCCCTGCGCCGCCAGTAACTATATAGATTGATTCATTTAAGTTTGTATAATTATACTGTTCCGAATTATCATATTCTAACTCACTTGAATTAATCATAGGATAGCTTCGCTCATAGTGAAAACTCCATGCTAAATAATAGAATATTGTAAAACCTTAACTGTCCATGATAATTGTTATTTATCTTAAAATTTTAAAAAAAAACATAATTATAATCAAATTTTTGAGTCCAAATTTGATTATAGAAATAATTTAAAAAGATTATAACCAAATATAATGTAAGTCTATGCTTTTTAACAAAATATCTGTTAAGTATTAAAAGTAATAAGAATGTCGAAATAATGATGATAAATGTCTCAAATATCATTCCAATAAAGATTAAACTTTGTAAAATTGTCATGGTTGAATTATAAAAAATTTTTTAGTTAATGCTTTTTCTCAAAATTGCACAAATAAATAAGAAGAATATAATCGAAATCTTTCACTCTTCTGATGATTTTGGTCGAATGTATCCTAAATATGCTCCTAAAAATCCAATGATGACAAAAATCCATGCCATGAAATAAAAAGCTGTGAAACCTTGACCCCCCATAATAATGGTTATTCGATCGATTAAGAGACAAACAAGAGTCATAATATAACAAATGCTCATTATTGTTAATGATAGAAAAGCTCTTTTAAATATAGGATCATTCACAGATCTATAAGCACCGATTAATCGAATTATGAAGGAAATGTAAATTACGGCCATAAATACTAAAATATTTAGAAAATTAATCGCATCTAATAAGGTATTCCCACGTTCGTAAATTATTACTGTAAAGAACATAACATAGCCTCCAAAAATGAAAACTAAATATTTATGGAATTTATTATAGCCTTCCTCAAAAACGCCTACTTTTAGAAGATATGAAAAAATTAAGGCAATGGTAACAAATAAAATACTAATTCTAAAGTCCACGATCCTAAAAAGGAGCCAATTTAAGGGAGTATTAGGAAATTTCACATTAGGTTGGTTATACACATAATCTATTTCAGTCGTTAATACAATTATTTTAGACAACCAAGAAAACATAACTGAGAGTACGAAATTTAGAACTATAATAAAGAGATATAGGGTGAGTTGGTGTCTCTTAATAAAATATTTTTGTAGGATTAACCATAAAAGAATTGCTCCAATTATTATTATTACTAATTCGAATACCATTCCTATAAAAACTGGATCCATAGATTAAGTTAGATATATTTTTTATTTAAAATTTTTTATTTTTTTTTATTACGAATTACAAAATGGTTTAACTGAAAAGTAAAATGAAAAATATTAAAATTTAGAGGTATAAATATAAATCATTTTTAATTTGATTATTTGAAAATAAAATTTAATTATATAGGAGAATAGAGGCTATTATGAAATTAGAATATGATGACAAGTTCTTAATTATAGTTACTCTTATTTTTATACCGGTCGTACTGATTTCGACAATTCTTCATCATTTATTTCCAGAGGTATTACAAGTTCCAAAGGTTCTCGGACCTTATTTTATCGAACCAATGTGGCTAGACTTAGTTATAATGGATGTAATCACCGTAATACTTGCTATTATAGTAATATACCACGGATTTAAAACACAGGGAAAATATAAAACAACATGTTTTCTTTATGGAGCAATAATATTTGCAGGTCTTGAAGAGGTTCATTGGATTTTGCTTGGAAGATACAACCTTTCCCCATTTGAAACATATATTTTTACGAGAGGGGGGTTATGGTTTCTTGAAATTCCAATTTATACTTGTTTGGGCTGGTTTATGCTTGCGTGGTGCTGTAATTATGTTTCGGAAGTGATTCTTCCAAACAAAAACTATATATTTCATGCTTTTGTCGCAGGAATTTTGGCTGTTTCCCTCGATCTCTGGATAGATCCTGTAATGGTTAATCTTGGTTCCGCTTCAATATATCCAAATTCAGCTGGACTCTGGGTGTGGTTAAGTGACCCAAAAGATACATTTTCAGTCTTTTCAATACCATTCTTTAATTTTCTCGGTTGGTTTTTAGTCATAACGCTATTTTTAATTCTTTACGGCCATGTTTTAAATGATAATAAGATTGAAATTCATGGTAAAACAAAATCCGCTCTCATTTTCTTCGGATTAATCCCGGTGTTTATTGGCATCACTACTGGTATTCTTTATTTGGCGAGCTTATGTATTACTCCATATTTAGCTGGAGTTGATCTAATCCCAATTATATTATTATAAGAAGAGATGATGAAAATGAAACTAAACAACAAATACATACCCATTATTGTATTAATTTTGTTTTACTTAAACGTTCTAAGGAGCGCTGTTGATGTGGCAATCGCAGAAAATAATATTTCATATATAATATTAGGAATTACTGCTCCATTACCTTTCCTTATTGCCATTGTTATTGCTTTGATAAAGCTCATTAAAAAAGAGAATTAATAATGAATCTAATATTTATAATAATTACTTTTTCTATTAATGATTCGTGAAAAGATTGATTTGGAAAACAAAATTAACTGAGATGATGGGAACAAAGTACCCCATAATCATGGGTGCTTTCGCCATTATTGGAAAAGCAGAATTTGCTGCTGCGTTTTCGAATGCGGGAGGGTTTGGCATTATAACTGCGTTAAATTATAAAACCAACGATGAATTCCAAAATGAATTAGAAAAAATGAATAAATTAACTAACCAGCCATGGGGAGTAAATTTTTCGGTTATGCCGCCTCATGTGATTAAACAAAAAGACAGTTGGGTAAGAACCGAAGAATCTTATTTAGATTTTGTAGATATCGCTACTGATGCTGGTGTGAAAGTGTGTACTACCTCAGCTTATCAAGCTCCAAAAATCGGAAAAAAATTACATGATGCGGGATGCTATTGGTTTCATAAGTGTGCAACGATGAAACATGCCATATCAGCAGAAAATTTGGGGGCTGATGCTGCTACTATTGTAGGGCTTGAAGGTACCGGATTTAAAAATCCAAATCAAAATACAACTCTCGTGAATGTGACTATGGCTAAAAGGCTACTTAAGATTCCTATAATCGCAGCAGGGGGAATTGGAGATGCCAGAGGCTTTCTTGCTGCTCTCGCTATGGGTGCAGACGCAGTGTGTTTCGGAACTGCTATAATGACTACTAATGAAAGCCTTGCTTCAAATTTGTGGAAAAAAAGGATTTTAAATCAAGACATATTTGATGAAAATTATTACAAAAAGATATATCATCTACAATTAAGAGATTCACCAATACATTCTATGGCTGCGGGACACTGCGACAAGATTATCTCTATGAAAGAATTTATAGAAGAGAAGATAATACAAAATGCTGAGAAAATTCTAAAATCTTGGGGTTACGGCAGTAATGAAGTGAATACTACTTCCTTATAGGGAAAAGTCCTTATAAAATATAAGAAATAGAAATATTAACTTAAGTGTCCACACTAGTCATAATAAGCACCACCACCTAATTGGTGGGAAAAAAGTGGGTAAAACTGTAAAAAAATGTTTGTTCTACTCACTACAACAATATCAGTAAGTAAAGTTTTTAAATATTGGAAAAGATAATATAGCATTAGATAACAAGAACAAATAAAGTTCTGAAAAAAAAGAAGTATTAGTAAAAATAAACTGTCTAAAACAAGTTTGATTAACTTAGTGATGTAATAAAATGGCAAATAATTATAAAGATCGACTGCGCTCTAGTCGCGACACGCCAGCCACCCCAGATTCTTGCTGTGATAATCCATGTATAGAGTCTCGAGATGGTGATAACGTGTGTTTAAGTTGTGGAATGATCATCGGCCGAAATCTCGTAGGAAATGAGAGAAGGGCCTATACTGTCGAGGAAGTTAACAAAAGGAGACGAACGGAACCTCGATGGAGAGAATTTGGGCCCCGAACAATGTTACCTAATAGTAAAATTGATTCAAAAGGAAGGTTAATCGGGGCCAAGGGGAAAACCCTTTTTAGTCGTCTATCAAAAATTCAAAATTCACTTATTTCTTCAATTGAAAGAAATTTCTGGGAAGCGAAGCCTAAGCTTAAGATGCTTACGAGCAAAATGAACATCCCGGAATATATTAAGGAAACAGCATGGAAGATATACTCAGTTGTGGCTAAGAAGAAACTTACAATGGGCAGATCCATTGATGGATTTATAGCTGCCTCTCTTTATGCTGCAATAAGAGTGCACGAATTTCCACGCTTACTTGAAGAGGTATGTGATGCGTCTATGACTCCACGACGCACTGTACACCGCTCCCTTGGAATGGTTGTAAAAGAAGTTCTACCAGAGTTAAGTTTGAAATATAAACCGATTACTGCAGAGCAACTTGTCTTTAGGTTTGGTAATGATTTAGGACTTCCAATGGAAGTTCAGAAGAAGGCAATTAACATGCTTGTTCAAGCATCCAAAAATGGACTTTTACGAACGGGAAAAGATCCTAAAGGATTAGCAGCTTCTGTAATTTATATGGCAGCCAAAGCAAGCAATTGCCGCAAAACGCAAGCAGAAGTAAGCGAAGTAGCTAAAGTCACAGAAGTCACACTTAGGTCAAGGTCTAAGCAAATTAAGGGTAAGTTAGTATAAAATCGGAGTCTTTCCAAACAGATAAAAAGGAAATTGGTATAAATCTTTTTATTTGTTGATTATTCTTTTTTTTTATTTATTAATTTTAACTGTCCTAAAGATTTTTTACTTTTATAATAATCCAAGACTTTTAATGCAAATCGACTGGCAACTGTTGCAGGTCCGCCGCCCATTTCGATGCTGACTTCAATGGTTTCTATAATTTCCTCAAATGATGCACCAGATTTTAATGCTTCATTGATATGCCATTCTATGCATGATTCGCAATTAATTATGATTGAAATTCCCAAGGCGATTAATTCCTTGTATTTTTTCTTAAGTTCTCCATCGGAAAATGTTTTCTGCTCTAACTCAACAAAAGAGCGATAAACCTTTGAATTTTTTAGAAAGAAATCGTGAGCATATTTTCGTTCTTTAATAATATCTTCAATTTTTCCAAATTCTTTATTACCCATAATTCTCAAAAATTTTAGATTCTAAATATAAATTAAATTAGAATTTCAAATCTTTGATTTTTTTTAAAATCTATTTTTTTTATTATTTCTTATTTATTTTTTACACACATCACAATATCTATAACCGTCTATACGTTGACTTAATGCCTCAAAATCAAATTCATTTTCCAATTTTGACCAGAATTTAACAATAGTATTAGAATTGTAATCCTCAATTTTTCCGCAGCCTGGACAAATTAAATTTAGGTGAGGTGTTGTATTAGTTTCAAATCTTGAACTTTGACCTCTAAATTTTAATTCCATAATTTGTCCTAAATCTTGAAGCAGATGGAGTACTTGATAAACAGTTGATAAGCTCATACTCGGAAATTTTTTGCTAACTTCATTGTGAATTTCTTCAGCAGTTGGATGTTCTTTGCTTGATAAAATTAATTCAAAAATAGCTAATCTCTGTGGAGTTGCCTTATAACCGTTTTTTCTTAGTATCTTAACCAGTTGCTTTCTATTCACACATAAATTAGAGTTTTATAATTTATAAAATTAATTTTTAAATAAAATAGATTTTTAGATAATAATGATTATTAGTTAAAAATAATCTTTTCAAAAGTAAGTAATTTACAAATAAAAGAACGAATATTAAAAATGGTGAAATAATAAATGAGTAGTGAAGAAAAAGGTGGTATACCTCTTATTGGAGATAAATTTCCTAAAATGGAAGTCACTACCACATTTGGGCCAATGACTCTGCCTGATGATGCTATTAAAGGAGGAAATTGGTTTGTATTATTTAGTCATCCTGCTGATTTTACACCCGTATGTACTACTGAATTTCATGCTTTTGCGGTGAGAAATGATCAATTTCAAGAGCTCAATACTAGACTAATAGGACTTTCAATAGATCAAGTATTTTCTCATATTAAATGGACTGAATGGATAAAGGACAATTTAGATACTGAAATACCTTTTCCAATTATCGCGGATCATGGCGCTGTAGGCAAAAGACTTGGGATGATTCACCCGGGAAAAGGGTCTAATACTGTTAGAGCGGTATTTATCGTAGATTCAAAAGGGATAATCAGATTAATTATTTATTATCCGCAAGAAATTGGCAGAAATATGGATGAGATCGTAAGAGCTGTGAAAGCCTTACAATTAGCAGATAAGGAAAAAGTAGCGATTCCTGCTAATTGGCCCAACAACGAGCTATTTGGTGATCACGTGATAATCCCTCCTGCTAAGGATGTTAAGACAGCTAAAGAAAGATTGGCGAATGCTGGGAAGGATTATGAGTGCTTAGATTGGTGGCTCTGCCATAAAAAATTGTAATTGAATGTTTATTTATAGAAATATCAAACCTTTTTTTTTTATTTAATTAAGGTTATATAGTGTTATATTCATTCAATTTATAGGATGAGTTACATCGAAAATAAATATCGAGAAAAAATTAAAGGGATATTTGAAGAGCTACCTCAAAAGGAAGATTATCTGCTAGAACTATTAAATAAGAAATCAATTAAAATTTCAGACGATATTGCGAAGCTTTGTGCTTATTTTAATAAACACATTAATCTAATTCTCAAGAAATATTATCCAGAAATAAGAAATATGAATGATAAGTTAGATATTAAATCCACCTTAAAATTTTATTATGATTTATTAGATAAGTTAACCGATTTCATACGATTAATAGAAAACTATCAAAAGATTGACGATGAGTACTATGAATCTCTCATTGAATTTATAGAGGATAAAGAAAATTTAATTTCAGGAAAATATAGGCAAATATGTAGACGAGAGTTGACTGCATTTTATGATAAAACTTCAAGAGACCATTTAGAAAAGGTTATAGCTGCTAAATTCGAGAGGAAAAGTCGGCAATTCTTCACTATGGGTCCTTTAGAAGAAGAAATTAAAAAAATCGCAAAAGTCGCTGGTGCCGATGAAGTATTTATTAGCCTCGCGAAGGGTTTTGATGAATTAGATTTGTTTGAGTCAGCTCAATCTGTCATAAAATTTTCCATTTCCACTGAAGATCATAACAGATTAAATAGAGTGGGAGAGGAATTAAGAAAGTATTTAGAATCTAAAAAGTACAAAGTAGAAGTAAAACCAGGTTTAGTGATAACCAATGCAAAACTCCTTCCAGATAATTGATAAATTAACTTGATTCTCTAATTGCTATTCAATACAATCTTATGGATAAATTCATGAGAGCGCAAAAATGTCCCTCCTACCGGACAAACTTTTTCTACTCGTTCCAATACCTTTTTTATTTTACTTAATTTCTCATTCGAATCAATATACCAAGTATGACTTATATTAAAGAATCCAGGTAAAGGTGCCTTTTTGCTTAACATAGCAGATCTCTTATCTAATGTGGCCTCAACTTTCACTTTTATAGAATTTGCCATGATGTTTGAAAATGAAAAATATAGAAGGGCAGTAATTTCTAAGCAATTCGCGTAGGTTGCCAGTAACGATTGCATTGGCGAAGGAGTGCCGCTTTTTCCTCCTAAATCTTTAGGAGCGTCATTTTCAATCGCAAGATCATTAATTTTAGCTTTTACGTGTAGATTATTAATTTGTTCAGATTCAGCAACTAATTTTGAAATGAACAGTTCATCTCCCTCTTCAGTGAATCCTAATTCCTGCATTTTATTAAATCTATTTATATAGGCAGTCCGAGATTCTTCGGTTATTAATTTTTTGCTCATAACCGATTTAATTAAAAGAAAAATTAATAATTTTTGAAATATTTTAATTGGTGATTGATATGGCAAAAAAGAAAAAAGAAGCTCCTATTACGGGAATTACCGTTTCGAAAGACGAGGATTTTTCTGCGTGGTATACTGAAATAATTGAGAAAGCTGAACTAGCGGATATTAGATATAATGTAAAAGGATTTGTCTGTTATAGGCCTTGGGCAACTATAAGTATTAGGAAAATGTATAGGAAATATGAAGAGCTTCTAGAAAAGAACGGGCATTTACCATTAACAATGCCTTCTTTAATTCCTGAAAGTAATCTTATGTTAGAAGCCGATCATGTGGAGGGATTTGCCCCAGAAGTATTTTGGGTTACTGAAGCAGGAAGCTCTGGCCCTTTAAGCGAAAGATTAGCCCTTCGTCCCACCAGTGAAACAGCTTTATACCCTATGTATAGCATTTGGATTCGAAGTTATAAAGATTTGCCGTTCAAGCGATATCAGTCGTGTCAGGTATGGCGATATGAAGGCAAAATGACACGTCCTTTTTTTAGAGGAAGGGAATTTCATTGGATAGAAGCCCACGATGTTTTTGCCACAGAAGAGGATGCAATGGCCCAAGTCCATGAAGATATGGAAATGACCTATCAAATGCTTCAAGATGAATTTTGTATTCCTATTATCTTTTTTGAACGACCTCAATGGGACAAATTCGCTGGAGC
>JAHQWS010000044.1 GCA_029856295.1 Promethearchaeia archaeon | reverse complement strand
AGATTAAATATTCTCGGTACACATGGCAGTAGAATCGATATGGCAGAAGATCGATCAAAATTCAGCAATTTATTAGATCAACTAAATATTAGGCAGCCCCAATGGAGTATGCTCCTTACTCCTGATGAAGCATTAAAATTTGCTAAAGAGGTTGGGTATCCTGTGCTTGTTAGACCATCATACGTATTAAGTGGAGCAGCTATGAGAGTTTCTTATGATGAGAAAACATTAAAAGATACTCTTGATCTTGCTGCAGCAGTTTCTAAAGAATATCCCGTTGTAATAACTAAATTTTTCACGGATGCGAGAGAGATCGAAGCTGATGGAGTTTGTGATGGGACGAATGTGTTTATTGGAGCTATTGTAGAGCACATCGAAAATGCTGGGGTGCACTCTGGGGATGCTACTATGTCTATACCTCCTCGAACAGTATCACTAAAAGTTATTACAACAATTGAGGAATACACTAAAAAAATTGCCTTAGCCTTGAAGATAAGAGGCCCTTTCAATGTGCAATATTTAGTTAAGAATGAAGAAGTATATGTTATAGAGTGCAATCTGCGCTCGAGCCGAAGCATGCCATATGTTTCAAAAACAAGGGGCATTAATTTAATGAGATTGGCAGCAGAAGTTTTTATGGGTAAACTAATACCACAGAAATTAATGGATTTCCCCTATGGAAATTATGTCTCAATTAAGGCTCCAATGTTTTCTTTTATGCGACTTGACAAAGCTGATCCTGTTCTGGGCGTGGAAATGGCATCAACAGGAGAAGTAGCGTGTATAGGTGAAGACTTTTCCGATGCTTTAATAAAAGCGCTTGAAGCAGCAGAAATGGAAATACCAATGTATGGGGGAAATGTCTTAATTTCAGTAGGTGGCGAAGATTTGAAAAAACAAGTAATCCCTCTTGCTAAAAAGCTAAAAGATTTAGGTTTTAAAATTTTTGCTACAGAAGATACTGCTATAGCATTAAAAGAAAATGGGATTTATGCAGTTAAGCTATATAAAATTCACGAGTATGGGTTAGAACCCAATATTATGGGATGCCTTCAGAATGGTGCGATTGATTTAGTAATCAACATACCATTGCCAACAACAGTGGAGGAAAAATTTAGAACAATAATGGAAGATGAGTATAAAATTAGAAGGATGGCAGTGGATTATAACCTTCCAGTAATAATAAATTTGGAATTAGCTAAAGCATTAATAGATGCGATTAAAAAAGTTAGAAAAAGGGAAATCATAATTACATCTCTTAATGAATATCATGAGAGATTAAAAGATGTTTATTGGTAAATTTTTTTGAGTTTCGATTTTCCCTTAAAATTTCATCTATTAGCAGATTATTAACTCAATATAACAAATTATAATAGTTTATACTAATTATATAAAAATCAATACAAATAATCTCACTTACTAATTGCTATGATTTATAAAAATGAAAGACAAGCCATATTAATGTTTCAAGATGGAACTTTTTTTGAGGGAATAGGTATAGGAGCTACTAAAAAAGTTTCAGGTGAAATAACTTTTTCTGCAATTCCCGGATCAGGATATGTAGAGATATTGACAGATTCTACATTTAAAAATCAGATTGTCCTCTTTACTTATCCCTCCATAGGCAATTATGGTGTTCCAGATAAGATAAAGGATGAATATGGTATCCTTAGACAGTTTGAATCGGATTCTATCAAATTGAAAGGACTAATTGTTAATGAATATTGTGATATGCCAAGTCATTATGAAAGCGTTAAGACTTTAGAAGATTGGCTTATAGAGGAAGATATTCCTGGTATCCAATGGATCGATACTCGCATGATTACTCAGATGTTTGTTGAGGAGGGAAGTAAACTGGGATTGCTTCAAGTGTTTGATAGTGGTCAAAATCCAAATATTGATGAGTTAAAAAAAGAAGTACAAAATTTTGAAGATCCGGTAAATCAAAACATCATCTCACGCGTCTCTACCAAGAAATTAAAAAAATTTACTCCTGTTGATTCAAGAGGAACTGTCATTATTTATGATCTTGGTGTAAAGAATAATGTGATTAGAACTTTACTTTATAAAAATTTTGAAGTCATTTTAGTTCCATATCTTTATGATTACGATATGATAATGGAGCTAAATCCAAATGGGATCATTATACCTAATGGTCCCGGTAATCCTAATATTTTAAAACAACCAATAGAATTAGCTAAAAAATTAATTGAAAATAATATTCCAACAATGGGTATTGGGCTTGGCCACAATATAATTGGTATAACTGCAGGGGGCACATGCTACAAAATGACTGCTGAACATAGAGGTGGCAGGACAACCGTGCAAAATGCCACAAATCACCATCATATTACCTTTCAAAACCATGCCTATAGTATAAAGGATTTTCAAAAAAATGGGTTTAAGGAATTATACCATGATAAAGATGATAGGACGAATGAGGGTTTAATTCATGAGAGTAAACCAATTTTTTCCGTTGCATTTAACCCAGAAGCATCTCCGGGGGCATTAGACATGAAAGAGCTAATTTTTAACAAGTTTATAAAACTTATGGAGGTGTAAAGTTAGTGCCTTTAGATGAATCTTTAAAGAAAGTTTTGGTATTAGGTTCTGGAGCTGTGAGAATAGGACAAGCAGGTGAATTTGATTATAGTGGTTCTCAAGTTCTAAAAGCCTTGAATGAAGAGGGAATTAAAACAATTTTAGTAAATCCTAATATAGCCACCATTCAAACGGATCCTCAGATGTCCCATAGGGTTTATTTACTTCCTATTAATGTAAAATACTGCGAAGAAATAATTAAAAAAGAAAGGCCAGATGGAATTTGCCTAGCTTTCGGGGGTCAAACGGGTCTTAATGTGGGTGTGGAATTAAAGGAGGCTGGAATCTTAGAAAAATATGATGTTAAAGTATGTGGTACTCCTGTTGACGCTATTGAAGCAACCGAAGATAGGGATTTATTTGTCAAAGCAATGAATGATGCTGATTGCCCTGTTTGTAAAAGTTTTGCCGTTAATAACTATAAAGATGCTTTAAAAGCAGCTAAAGAAATTGGATTCCCTATAATGTTGAGAGTTGGCTACGTATTAGGAGGACAAGGCTCAGCATTTATTCATAATTGGGAACAATTTGAAAGATTGGCAAAGAGAGGTCTTGCACAATCGAGAATTAACCAAATTCTTATTGAAGAAAGTGTATGGGGCTGGAAGGAAATTGAATTTGAGATTCTTCGTGATGCTAAGGATAATTGTTTCATTAATTGCAGCATGGAGAATGTGGACCCATGTGGGATCCACACAGGAGACTCTATCGTTGTAGCTCCTGCTCAAACTTTACCAGATGAAGAACTTCAAATGCTTCGCTCAGCATCGATTAGAGCTACACGTGGAGTAGGAGTATGTGGAGAGTGTAACATCCAATGGGCTCTTGATCCATTTTCAAAAAAGCATAGAGCTATTGAAATTAATGCAAGATTATCTAGATCCTCTGCTTTGGCTTCAAAAGCAACCGGATATCCTCTTGCTTATATAGCTGCGAAAATTGCTATTGGTTACAATTTACCCGAATTATTAAATCAAATAACACTTAAAACTACGGCAAATTTCGAACCAGCAACGGATTACATTGTGATGAAATACCCAAGATGGGATTTGACTAAATTTGAGAAAGTAGATAGGCGCATCGGGCCGCAAATGAAAGGAGTAGGGGAGTGTATGAGCATCGGACGCAGTTTCGAAGAGGTATGTCAAAAAGCAATTCGCATGCTTGATATTGGGCTAAGAGGTTTTGTTGGAAACGATCTTAAACCGATTGAAGATATAAATGAATTGAAATATGAGTTAAGAAATCCAACAGACCTAAGATTCTTAAGAATTGGAGAAGCAATAAAAAGAGGAATCAGTATTGATGAGATCTATAAAAGATCAATGATTGATAAATGGTTCCTCTATAAGTTAAAAAATATAATTAATATAGAAGAACAACTTAAAAAAGTAAATTTACTCGAGTCCTCTGAGGACGATAAGCAATATTGGATCTTAAGAGCAAAGAAATATGGGTTCTCAGATGGTCAAATTGCCCACATTTTAGGTGTTGACACTCCGACAATAAGACGGTTAAGAAAAAGATATAATATAGTACCCTATGTTAAACAAATTGATACTTTAGCAGGTCAGGTTGTTCCAACAAGACAATATTTATATCTTACCTATTGGGCTTCTAAGCATGATATAGATTACGAGCAGGAGACGAAGGATAATCTTAAAAAGGTAATCGTATTAGGATGCGGGACCTATAGAATAGGCTCAAGCTGTGAGTTTGATTGGGGTTCGGTCAACTGCTTATGGGGGCTTCAGAAATTAGGAATAGATATGGCCATCATGATAAATTACAACCCTGAAACAGTTAGTACTGACTATGACGTTGTTGATAGACTTTATTTCGAAGAACTTTCTGGAGAGAGGGTTCTCGATATATGCGAGCTTGAAAAAGCTTATGGAGTGGTTTTGAATGCGGGTGGCCAAATTGCACAAAATCTTGCGGCTAAATTTGCAAAATATTCTGAATTTTACCGTAAAGCAGGAATTAATATTTTGGGAACGCATGGTTCTCGTGTTGACATGGCAGAGGATAGAGCTAAATTTAGTTCTCTATTAGATCAGCTTAAAATAAAACAACCTGAATGGGCAACGTTGACAACAACAGAAGCGGCTATTGAATTTGCTATAAAAGTGGGTTACCCTGTTCTTGTAAGACCCTCATATGTATTAAGCGGAGCAGCTATGAGGGTTTCATATGATCAGAAGACTTTAAAGGACACTCTTGATTTGGCGGCAGCAGTTTCAAGAGAATATCCTGTAGTTATTACAAAGTTTTTCACGGACTCACTAGAAGTGGAGTGTGATGGAATATGTGACGGTATAAATGTTCTTATAGGGGCAATAGTAGAGCATATCGAGCAAGCCGGAGTACATAGCGGAGATGCTACGATGTCAATCCCCCCTATTACTATTTCCGATAAAATTAAACAAGAAATTAAAGATTATACTCGAAGGATTGCATTAGCGCTAAAAGTTATGGGTCCTTTTAATATTCAGTACCTAGTCAAAAACGATGAAGTCTATGTCATTGAAATGAATCTTCGTTCAAGTCGAAGTATGCCTTACGTTTCAAAAGTAAGAGGAATTAATTTAATGAAATTAGCTGCGGAAGTAGTAATGGGAAACAAGATACCGGAGCGACTCTTGAATTTGCCATATGGAAGTTTTGTTGCTGTCAAATTCCCTATGTTTTCATTCATGCGTCTTGATAACGCCGATCCGATACTCGGTGTAGAGATGAATAGTACAGGAGAGGTCGCGTGTTTTGGTGAGGATCTGCCAGATGCCTTGATGAAAGCGTTAGAAGCCGCTGAGCAATATATTCCTATTGAAGGAGGTAATGTCTTAATTTCTGTTGGTGGAGAAAAGTTAAAGATTCAAATTATCCCAGTCGCTAAAAAGCTTATAGATCTAGGGTTCACTATTTTTGCGACAGAACATACTGCTGAAACACTAAAAGAGAATGCAATTCCTGCTGTGAAATTATACAAGGTATCGGACCGGGGGATGGAACCAAATATACGGGAATGTTTAGTAAATGGAAGAATTGATATGGTAATTAATATACCACTCCCTACTACTGTAGAAGAAAAGTTCCGTCAAGTAATAGAAGATGAATACCAAATTAGGAGAATGGCTGTTGATTTCAATATTCCTGTCATTATTAATCTACAATTAGCAGAAGCTATAGTAGATGCTATTGAAAAAGTGCGACAAAGACCATTAGTCGTAAAATCTCTTAATGAATACCAGTCAGAATTAAAAGAAATTTATTGGTAAAAAACATTATATTAAAAATAAAGAATAGAGAGGTATTTTTAAAATGTATTATCGAGGATATCTACTCATGAGGTTAAAAATTATTGGGAAAGAATGGGAAATTGTTGATAAATTAAAAGGTCTAAAGTCATCTGAAGCAGGTGAGGATTGGAAGATAACTTATGCTACACCTATATATGGGGGTTGGGATGTAATCGTCGAATGCTCATTTACCAAGCTTCAAGAATTAGATAAAATAGTGACGTATTGCAGAGTTGACGAGGATTTATCGCAGTGGATTGAAGAGACCATAACTCTATGTGGGACTAAACCTAACTATCCTTTCGAGTAGAGCTATAATAATGAAAAAATAAGGAAAAAAAAGGTATTTAAATTTTTTATTTTGTTTTTTATATAAATCTAATTTATTTCTGTATTTTTGTGAAAATCCAAGGTATTAATGTAGTTAATAAGAATGAAAATATTATGAACTGAATAAGGTCCCAAATCTGAGATTCCAGAGGGATAAAAGATATGGCGAAATATAAAGCGAATGTAAGAATTAATCCGATAATCAAATTTATGATCTTTTGTTTATTACTAAGTATCGTTGGATCATATTGAATCTTCTCACATTCTACTAGATATCCTAACCCTAGTCCAATCATGGCTCCGCAAAAAACTCCGTAATCCACGTCGCTATTTGGAAATAAAACCATAGCAATAAGGAATAGAATTAACGGGATTACTACTATAATAATCGCTTTTATAGGAAAACTCAGAGTTTTTGCTATTTCAGAAATTTTAGGTTCCATAATAATAAATATCGTTAGAAAGAACATTCCAAATAATAATCCCCCCCAAATATCATGTATATCGTGAACCCCGATTATGATCCTCGAAATTGCGACTAAGTATGTTATGCCTATTAAAATCCAAGCAAGAATTTTATTTTTTTTTCGTACTTCATAAGCAATATATGGGTACACTGTCGCGGCTGATTGGGAGTGACCCGAGGGAAATCCGTAATCTGACGCTTCTCTACGAGTCCACGGCCTTGGATCTTGAAAAATATCTTTCAATATTCCGTTAGCATACGCTCCCCCTAATAAAAGAGAAAAAGCTAGATTTTTAGCGAACTTCTTATCATAAGCATACCATAATGAAGTTATTATTATGATATATATCATGATATCTCCCAGATTAGTAATTATGGAAAAAACGATATATACTTCTTCATTGTTATAGAAGAGCTCATTAAAGTAAATGTTATATCCTAAAATTAATAAGATCAGACCAATAATAAATGTAGCACCAGCATTTATAAGAATAAAAATGACCAATTTTTTAGGCATTACTTCTTCTTCTGACAAGTTTTTTCACTTCCAATTATTTTTCCCTAATTTCTTAATATTAAGATTTTTTTAGATTTAAATTTAAAAATATATAGATATATAGGGATTCGAAGATCTATATAAGACTTATTCATAGAAATAACAAAAAAAAAATAAAAAGTAGTTTATTTAAATCTGATATCAGATTTTATGAGATTCAGAGATCTAACTCTCTTAATTGTGCTTTAATTTGCTCTTTCTTTTCGGGGGTTAAATCATATAACTTCCAAAAAAGCAATGTCCCGATAAGCATAAGAATCATAGGAATTACTGCTACTTGAAGTCTGAGTCCAAATACTGCTGTGGCAGATTGAGTTGCCGAACCTGGTTCAAACCCAGTTAGGATGTGAACTAATGCGAAAGTCACAGCTTGAATTATTAACGCTATTCTGCTAACAAGAGTTCTTACTCCCATATAGAATCCTTCTTGTCTAACTCCATTTTCCACAGAAGCTTCATCAATAACATCACTAAGAACTGGTAACATCATTACCCAAAAACCTATTCCACCGATCCCAAAAATAGCAACGGCAATTATTACTGTAAGAATAGTTTCTACGAAAATTAACGGTATCATGAATATTACCATGAGCAATCCTCCAATAATGAAACTCTTTTTAAAATCACCTTTTCTTTGAGCAAGTTTCGCCCAGAATGGTATAGAAATTAGTCCTGTCACTATATAGCCCAAAAAGATGTAAGCTTCAACAATAGCCTCCTCTTTTAAGATAAATCTTACCACGTAGGGAATAGAACCAATCATAAGTACCACCACAGCTTGATAAAAAGTGTAAATACATAGATACGCTACAAAATTTCTTTGATTAAGTGCGACTTTCATCATTTTGAAAAAGCCTAATTGTTCTTTTTGAGCATCAACACGTAATGCCCTGTCAATCATCTCTTGATCTTCTTTAATACCTGGAATCAATAGTAAGAGTATTACAATACCTAATATCGAAACAATCACCCCCATTCTGAAAAATGATGCTTTATCTCCATAAGTAATAAGCATAGGTGGCAAAATTGCTCCTAAAACAACACCTATAATCCCAAAAGCTACAGCAAAGGATGATAATTTCATACGGTGTTTATCTGTTCGAAATTTGTCAGGGATCAAGCTATTGTAGTTAACATCATACATTGAATTAAATGTATCATATAAACAGATTGTGATTAATAGCCAGAAAAATAAGAATAATGCATCACTATTTGGATCTACGTCTGGTACCGCAAAAAGTAACATAAAGGATAATGCCCAGAGTATACCACCAACTATAATCCATAAATATCTTTTTCCGTATTTCTTCCAATAGTTCCTTGGCTTATCAGCTAGATACCCAACTAGCGGATCATTAAACATATTATATACCGCATAGATAATAAACGCGATGGCAATGGTTCCCGTTGCAAGACCAATTTCATTTTCATAATAATCAAAAATTCGTGTACCAAACACCGCTATTAAGAACTCAATCATCATTTGTCCAAATCCAACAGACACAAAGATCTTAAGGGGGATATCTTTTTCTTTCGATTCAACACTCTCTTGAACTTCACTCATTTTTTATCATTTTCATTTTTTCAAACTAAATTTGATGATATAACTTAATTAATATTCTTTAAAATTATTTTGATTTATTCTCATAAATTCTCGGATTACAATTTGAACTTCAAAATTTCTTATTATTGAAAAAAGAGATATAGTAATAAGAACTATATAAAACTATGTTTATTGGATTTGTCAATAAAAAAGTAAGCGTAATTAAAAAAAAAGGTTAAATAATATTCAATTTCCTTTAATTTTTAATAAAGTATATTCTACAGGTCGAGTTCTTTTAACTGTGCTTTGATTTGTATTTTCTTTTCAGGAGTAATGTCATATAATCGCCAAAAAAGCAATATGCCAATAAGCATAAGAATCATTGGAACAACTGCGACTTGCAATCTGAGTCCAAATACCGCTGTTGCAGATTGAGTTGCCGATCCTGGCTCAAATCCCGTTAGGATATGAATTAATGCGAAAGTTATAGCTTGAATAATAATAGCAATTCGTCCAAAAAAGGTTCTCACTCCCATATAAAATCCTTCTTGCCTAGTTCCGTTTATTACAGCTGCTTCATCAACAACATCACTAATTACAGGTAGCATCATAACCCAGAAACCAATTGAACCAATGCCTAAAATTGCTACCGCTATAATTACCCACAGAACTGTGTCCACGAATATTAAAGGAATGATAAATATTACCATGAGCACTCCTCCAAGTATAAAGCTTTTTTTAAAATCACCTTTTTTCTGTGCTAATTTCGACCAGAACGGTATCGAAATTAATCCTGTGAAGATATAGCCTAACATAATGTAGGACTCAACGATTGCCTCCTCTTTTAATATAAATCTAACCACATAGGGTATAGAAC
>JAHQWS010000043.1 GCA_029856295.1 Promethearchaeia archaeon | reverse complement strand
TAATATATCTTGCCTTTCAACATGGATGGCTGTTCCACCGACAAGTTCTAACGAGCTATAAAATACATCGTAAGTTAAAAGCTCAGTATGCATAACTTTAAATAAAGCTACTCTAATTCCTCTTTCTATATCAGAGCCAGAATACCCATATGTTAATTTTAATAACCCTCCTGTCTTAAGTTTTTTATTAATTTCATTTCGCAAAGTATTACCATCAAACTCAGATAATTTATGTCCTAAATTGGTTTCTAAATCTCTTGAAATGTTTTGAATTATTCCATACTCATCATTTAATTTGTTAAAAATCGAATCGTCAACCCCAATTTTGGCATTTTTAATTTTATTGATAAAAGATTCAATAATTTTTTTCCTTAAGGTATAATCCGGAAAATCAAAATGTAGATGGAATGTAAAACGGCGCCATATTGCTGAATCTAATTGATGTTGATGATTAGTGGCACCAAAAATTGCCAGAGGTAATCCCTCATAATTTACTCTATCAATAACTTGCAAAAATGAAATAACGGCTCGTTTAATTTCTCCTACTTCATGGATGTTAGATCTTTCAGAGCCAATAGCATCGATTTCATCAAAAAAAAGGACAAATGCGCCTCTGTCTTTGGCGATATCCGCAGCTAATTCAACAACACCTCTAATGTTTTTAATAGTATCACCTAATAAGGGGGATACAAGTCTATCGGCTTCTACAATACAAATTGGTATAGTATATTTTTTTGCAAACCCTCTTATTAGAGAAGTTTTTCCTGTTCCCGGAGGCCCATATAGTAGAACAGTCAAATTTGGAGTTAATTTTGAATTTTTTAATTGTTCGGTAAATTCCTCATATTTCATCAAGGCTTTAAAAAAATCATCTAAAATCTCTTTTTTAACTTCATTTCCGATAATATCGTCAACAGATTCTTTTATGTCTGAAGGTAAATATACCGCACCATATTTACTAAGACGTTCCTTAATCACATCATCTGTATAAGTAATTTTCAATTCTTTTTCATCATTCGAATTACTCATTTTTTATCATTTCTTCCTTTTATTGGATTATTTATTTATTCTTTTTTTCATCTAATTGTTTTGCAGTAAATTGCAATTTCTTCTATAAAGTCTTTTAAATTGTCAATTTGGCTGCCAATGAAATTAAAAATTTCTTTCCTATACTGGACTGAATCTCGGATTTTCATCTTGTCTAATCCAAGATAATTAGGAAAGCAAATTAATTTCATCAAATAGGGCAAAACTTTTTCATTTGTTTGTAAATCTTTAAAGATTGCATAAAAAATGTTTTCATCGCTCAATTTCCATTTTAATATTCCCATGTACGCTAAAAATGCAAAATTCATGGAAATCCAATTTATTAATTCCTTCGATAAAAATCCCCGCCTTAATGAAGCAAAAGCTAAATAATATAGAATCAAAGTTTCATTGCTAAATTGAGGTATAAGCCTTATAGTACCATCAGATTGTTTATTTTCACGTAAAAAATTATGCTTCAAGAAAATTTCAACCGTATTCTTTTGTGGAGCCAAAAAAATTCCATCCAAAATACGAAACCCTATACGTTCTGCAATATTTTCAATAGCTTCTTCCTCCGCATTCGCGATTGAATCAATATATGGTAGGAATACTTCATTCGTTATAATCATAGGAATTTCATAGTTGTCTTTTTCAGGGAAATTTCCAAAGTTAGGATCTAAATTGTAAAGTGAAGTTATATTGTTGATAATTTGGTACACTTTTGGTGATATTCCAGGAATCATAAAAAAATCAGGATTCTCGATTTTTTCGCGATAATAAGTATGAGGCATCAATAGATGCCGCTGACATTCATAAAATTTCGGAGTATGATCTAATAATTTTTCATAGATATGTTTAATATTATTTCCTCTTGAAAAGATTATTTCTTCAATAAATTTGGCTAAACGATATAAATATGTATTTTCCAAATTTCTTTCATCAGGATTCGTAATATTTTGTAAAATACTTAACGCGTCTATAGATTCATGAAGAAAATCTACTATGTAATCTTTAATATCTATGATGGGAATTTTATCGCGGTATTTGATAATAAAATCTTTGATTATCTCGTACACATTCGACCTATACATAGCAGAAAATTCCGAAAGTGCCCTAACTTTCCGAATATTTCTTTTTTCTTCTTCTTGCCGAATTTTATCTAATACTTCTGTATCTAATAGTAAGTCGGCATCTAAATTCATTATAATTCTTCTAGTTTCTCTAAGAATAGGCCTCATATGACTAATAAACGTCATATACCTTGGCAATATATCAGTCCATTTCTCTCGTCTGCTGCTCATATTTAACACATCTAATATTATTATTCTTGAGAATCTGTTCCTACAGTAATTTCTGTAAATATATTCGCTATACTAATGAAAATAGGTACTTCAACACGCACTAGCTGGCCAAGCACCCACTTGTTCACATCTTTGAGGAGGAAACGGATTTGCGCGTGAATTTTTTTATTAATTTCACTATCAATAATTTTTGAGTACCATAGGCCACCACCAAGTCTATAGGCAACAACTTTAATAAGAGGCTCAAACAAAGGTTCTAATACCTGTTTCATCATCCAAGATTTAGGGATAACGCTCATATTTTGTTCATTAAAAGTTGGGTCTCTTAAAATGGGATTCTTCTCATCAACAGAAAGCTTTGGCATAAAACTTAAAAGTAATACTAGGGCAAATATTGCACATATTCCATTGACAGTATAAGAGCCTCCAATTCTTTCAAGATTATCTCTATTAATGGTGATATTTGCTAAAAACATGCAAATAAATACCGTCCTGTCAAATTCCTCCGAAACATAAGCATGTCCAAGATCTTCATCAATTATGATATATTTTTCTTCTAAAATTTTTAAAATACCATCAGGAAAAGTGTAAAATGTGTAAATTTTTCTTTCACTTGTTCTTTTATCTTTTTCAACCACGAGCTCTTTTGAGATTAATCCAAACATATTCACAAGTTCTTCCAATTGCTTCTTAATATAGCTTCGTGGCTTATTTGGATCTCCAAACATTGCAAAAAATTGATGATCAACAATATGAAAATCATTTCGCTTAGTAAACGCCTCAACCATTCGATCTATTACAGGACCTTGTGTTCCTAGAGCAATTGCCTTTGCTTTAGAAGTAACAAATCCGTTTAATAGTTCATTTATGATAAAATCTTGCTCATGAGTTCTAGATTTTAATATTTTTTCGAAAGCCTCTATAAAATCTTGAGTATCAGGAAAGAAGGCATTTTGTATTTTGTCGTTAATTGCCCTAATGAAAATTTCTCCATCATTGTTGGGAAAATGAAGTTTCATGTTATTTAATCGTTTTAATAATGCTTGTTTGGCACCTGGTATGTTCTCAACATCCCTTTTTTCTAATTCTTCAATAGCCTTATCAATACCTTTTATGAACTCTTGTAATAATTCTTTCCATGTACGATCTTGATTCTCTGTCATATCTCACCATTAATTTATTTTCAATTATTATCAATATCCCAATTTAATTCTTTTGCGGCGTTTCTTAACGCGTCAATTAACGGTTTTAATAATTTTTTATCAAAAAGATTTGGTGATGATACACCCCTTTGAACCTTCCAACCCAGTTGTGTACCTTCTCCCATTTCTCGCTGTCCATATTTTAAAATATTTTGCAAATCTCGATTCCACCAATAAAACCTCAGCCACTTTTTATTCGGGTTATCTTTCGAATATATAACTGCTAGTGCTTTCCATTCTCCCATTAACCATTTCACAGTTATGCCCGCTACAGGCATATAAAAGTTTATGGGGAACTCTCCTTGAAAATTTAAATCTAGATCGGAGGAGGCTATGTTAAAAATTGGTTGATTATAACCTTCCAAAATTACGATTTCTCCACAGTGTTGGCACTCATAATGGGATTTCATTTTATCCATTTTTTTTTGACATTTTGGGCATGTTCTATTTTCTATGATACGATATTTTATAATATCTAGTTTCTTTTCTTTCTCTTGCTGTTCTTCTGTCTTTGGAGTTTTTCTTCTAAATTTTCCATGAAAAGTCCATACATCATCAAATTGATTATCAATTTTTTCTAATACTCTAATGGTATTTTTAAGAACATCTTCATCATAAATTTTAAACATACCGGCATGTTGATAAAACGATTTTTTCCACCAGGATAACCTAATATATTTTTCATTTTTTAATAGAGGACTATGGCAGATTAGAACTGAAAACCACCGATTAGGTGTTTTTGAAATAGTTATACCCCTCTCGGCGATCTCATATTGCTTATTTAAGCTCGCATTTTGATGAAAATAGTCTCCTTCTTGAAAAACGCCTTCTTCAATTGGTTTTTGTTTTTCACTAATTTTCTCTTTAGATGCTTCCTTCATTATTTTTTTACACTGAGGACATTGATAAATTCCGGAAACTAAAGGCAACATTTCAATATTACATGCGGGACATTTCACTATTCATCATCACTGCTCGTTATAATAAATCTCTCATAGTCTAAATTAAGAAGTTTTATATCTTTTTTCGTTAATTTTGAAAGTTCATTATTAATATCAATAAGTTCTTTTCTTAAAGCTAATAATGAGTTTTGAACCTCATCTACTATGTTATCTTCATTAAATGAAACTTTTTCGATAAATTCTAAATAACTGTATTTTTTATTTTTACCAGAATAGTAATTTTTAATTTCTAATAATTTTTTGTCAATATTTTTAATTTGGAATCTAAATTGTAATAATTGCATAAGTTGAGAACTCCACTCTTTATAAATTTGAGAGTCTTTTATAATATCCTTGCTTTTAAACTTATCAGACAATTTTACTTTTTCTTCTTTAAGGTAATTAATAATCTCTTTGTTTTCTTCAATAGATTTTTCTATAAGTTTAACAACACTCTTACTATTTAAGGCGGGGTCAAATATTTCAATAAATTCTGAGATTTTTTTAGCAATCTCTTCAAATCTCTTATAAAAACCCTCAATGGTTATTTCCATTTTGATGGCTTGATATATATTGCCATATTGATCTAAAATGTAGTAGAGATCATCTGACAATGAATAATCTTCTTGTCCAATTTCAAATACAAAAGAATGGATTGCGCTTGTTGTTTCACACCTCACTCCTTTTAACCTTGTAAGGGCCAAATTAAAATTTCTTCTAGTGAGGAACTTAAATTTTTTAGTTATCATAAGAAATAATGTATCTGCGGGGATCATTATGGTATTTTTTTCGATGGTTATTGTTTCTTCACCCATTTTTAAAATAAAGTCATCATCTTTCTGTTCAAACTCTCTCAAAGTTCTTATATTCTTAAATAATCCAAGATCTATTGCAACCTCAATAAAGTTTTGATACTCGCCCAAAAAATTAATTACATTTCCTTTAAAAATATCATCCAGAATTAGAATTCTTTCATAAGATTCAATTAATTTTTCATCGTTTAAGTCTTCAAATAAATCATTTCTAATAATATATTGGAATAGGATGATATATCTCATGTTGATATCATCCAAAATTTTATTGATTAAATTCTTATCGTATTCTAATGATAATTTTTTATGTTCCATCAACCTAAAATCCACTCACTTTGATTATAACAGTACTTAAATATCAGACAAAAAGAGTTAGTTTAACTAATAAAGCATTGCTAAAAAATTTTTCTATTTTTAGCTTAGAAAGCAAAAATTTTTTAGTTTTAATTACTTATGTTCTTATGAATAAGAAATTAACTAATTTTCTTTTTTATTATCTATAATTTAAAATTTTAGAATAAGGAGATGTAAATGGGAAGACGAAAAAGAAAACAACAGAGTTATAAAAGAGTAAAAAGAGTCCCCAAAATTTTCAATTGTCCAAATTGTGGGGAAAAATCTGTAAAGGTGGAAAATATTAGAAAATCTGCCATAGCAACTGTAAAATGTGGTTATTGTGGATTAACTAAGGATGTATTAGTGAATTCAATATCAGAACCTGTTGATGCATTTGGAGATTTTATTGATATTTATTATGCAGATCAGGAACTTTTAAGGTTAGAAAAACGTATTGAGAAATTAAAAAATGAGCAAGAATGGGGAGACTTAGCCTTTTGCTTTTCAGTATTATCTGATATTTGCAGAGCTAAAGCAGCTGAATCATTAGAAGATGAAGAAAATGTTGATATAGATGAGGCTAACAAATGGAAGATAAGGGCAGAGGAATATAAAAAAAAAGAGAAGGATGCATTATTAAATTTAGAGACAAGTGAATTAGAGGGAGGCATTAAAACGGATGATGAGTCATTGTTTACTGAGCACGATGAAAGCTCAATGAAAAAAGAGAAAAAACTTGAAGATGTGTTTGATGACCCTGGTTTTCTTGAGTGGTAACTTTTCCATGAAACATTTATAATGAAACAATAAGTTTTCAATCATTCTGCTGCTAATTGACTTGTTAAGAATTATAAAAAAAAATGGTGAATCTAATACACTAGAACTAGATTTCGGTTCTAGAGTCAGAACCATAACTAATCTGGATTAATCAATTTATTAAGAATTATAGCTCAATATTTTCGTTTTAACACTTGAGGGAATATGAGTCCAAATTGGCAATCTTAAAATAAAATTAAAAAATTGGCTATGATTCATCTTTTGATGTTTAATAAAATAGCTCCAATTATAATAAGCTAAATTATTGAACATTTTCATCAAATTAACTCCAAGAGGATTATATTTTGATGAGAAAAATTTAGCTAAATAACTTCCTAAACGATTCGTTTGGGGACTTAATTCTGGATACACTGATTCGGCCAATGGTCTGTTAAATATTTCATAAATGGAAATAATAGGAATTAGTTTATCTAAAGACTCATTTATTTTTTCAACGAAATTTTCATCATCCAAGGATAGTGAACTTAATTCGTTTAGTTTTCTAACAGCATAACGAAAATGTCTTTCTTTAAAATAAAGCCACATTTTAGCCATTTGATCCCGCAGTTCTTTTATTGCTTCAATTATCTCAACATCTTCAAATTTAAATCCCTGTAATTTTTCGAATCTACTGATAAGAGTTAGCAATATTGAGTTTGTAGATTCATGATCAAAATTATCTTCGCTTTCATCCTTACTTAAAAGTTTGTATTTTAACTCTTTTTCGGTGGGGCTATGTACTGTGTGTGTAAATAAAGGTGTTGTCCATAAGAATTCCCTGACTTTTTCCATCAATTTTATAGTTTGGCCATATTTTTTAATCACAGTATATTGTGTCGATAAATATTTATCTGGTATCAATTGTTCTATGAAATATCTTATTTTGTCGATAAATTTTAAATATTTTACCACGTTCTTTCTTTTTTTCTTGAGGCCTGCGATTTTTTTATTTAGTAACTTGTCAAGATTCATCAATTTCTGTATATATGAATAGAAATCTATATCATACTTTTGAACAATGTAATTATGTGATATTAAAGGAGTCTCTAATACGCGTTGTGACTGAGAATCAAATGCTTCTTTTTCAACGCTCATAGCATGATCTCCAATCGTATAAGAAAAGATAACGTTTTCAAGAGCTTCTTCTAGTGAATTAAATTTTCCTAAAAAGTTTGGAATACCGGTAAAAACACCATGTAATAATGTGTTAATACCCTTGAAAATTTTATTATCATATTCTGAAATAATAACTGATTCAAATTCACCTGGATGGTGTCTTTTTGATTTGAGTTTCTTATTAACAAGCACAATTGCTTGATTCGCTTTATGGCATACGGTATAACTCCATTTTAAAAACGGCTGTATATATTTAGCCATGTTGAGATGATATTTATAAAATTCAGGTCCAAAATATATAGGAAATCCAAATCCTCGTGAGGTAGCAAATATAAATTGAAACACATTTCTATTTTTCTCTCCTTTCAATAGCCCTGGAAATTTGAAATGCAAAACAATTTTTGGGTAAAGAGCGGCTAATCCTAAATTCATCCAAGCTTCAAACAAAATAATACTATCCGGAAATCTAAATGAATCTTTTTTACTTAAAATATCATCACTTAACGTATTAAGAGCAGTTGGGATGGTAAAGAGCCAGTCTCCTTTTTTTTGAATTGTTGTTAATCCTTCTTTAAACTTTTTAAAAATTAAAGGTTGAATTTGTTTTTGTATTTCACTTTTTATATGATAATAGTTATTCATTACTCGAAACAAGGAGAGCATTTCAAGTATTTGCCTCTGTGAATTATGGGCTACTTTTACATGAATACTTTTTTCCGATTTAATAGTAGAACTCTGCAATGACTATAATCAACTTAAGATCTATATCATCTTTTTAATAAGTGTAATTATTTATTATGATTTTAAGTATTTTAATTTTAATTAAAAAAATGATTTCTTGCTGATTATCAATGATAATAGCTGCTTGATATAAAATTAATATTTAAAAAATGAGATGTATGCAAAATATAATAAGGCGGCTCAGAAATCTATAATATCAACGTAGATTATCCCAGCCATTTTTATAATATCGCTCCTCTTCCGAAATCCTATTTTTTGCGTTTGGCAAAAAGCTGTTTTAGCTCACCCATGATAGCTCCTCGTAGACTTTGAGGACTTGCGGGGCGACTAGGTCCGGGCGGCGGACCCCCAGGTGGACCTCCAGGTGGACCTCCAGGTGGACCTCCAGGTGGACCTCCAGGCGGAGGGGGTGGACCTCCAGGTGAACCCCCAATAGAAGGTGCCATAGGTGCTGCGCCAGGAGATGCTGCTGCCACACCTCTAGTTTTTATGGCATTTAAATCATTCGTCATCGTGTTAACTCTAGATTGTAAATTTGAAATTTGTGATTTTAAATCAGCTAAAGATGAGTCAACAAGGTCAGGTATTCGTAAAACAATTGTCATTATTTTTTCAACAATATCCCCAAACGCAGTTACTTTTTCTTCTATTGGGGATTTCTTTGCTTTATCAAGGAAGCTTGCAAATTCTTCGGCTATGTCTAATCACCAATAATTTTAGTTAATAATTATATTTTGAAAGAATAATTTTTCTAATAAATATATAATAGTTATGTTTAATAAAAATTTAACTCATCTCAGTGGTTGAATCCTGTAGTTTTAGCCATAATTCGTTAAGTTCGTCTCTCGTTTGTACAAATTGTTCAATTTCTTTAAGTAAAATATTCCTGGCCCTATCGAAATCTCTTTGTAAATCATTTAACTCATTTTCAAGCATAGTGAGTTTACTTCCCTCAATCATTTTATTTTTTGTATTTTCTATGCTTAAAGCTTTTTTAATTACGCCTGATCTCCTGCCAGCGATCTCAGAAAGAGCATTTGCAAACATATCACATCTAGCTGCTAAGTCATCTTTTCGAATAGCTAGATCTTTAATCGCGTTAACGTAATTATTGTTTGTATCAATGTATTGATCGTTTTTATGGATAAAATCTTGGTAAAAATTTACTTCTTCGTCCTTCACATTCGATCTCGACTCTCTAGCAAGAGTTTGCATTTGCTTTAATACATCTCTAAATGTTCTATTAAGCATTTGCCGGGCTATATTTAATTTTGCTATTTTATCTGCAAGTTTCTTCTGTGAATCTGAGACCGTTCTCTGTAATCTCGCAACTTTTTTAAGATGAGAGGCGAGAGTCTTCTCGGACTTCGCAAGTTCGAGTTCATCTTCATGTGTAATTATTGGACTCATATTATTAT